>DATJXW010000301.1:0-11270 GCA_035499895.1 Polyangiaceae bacterium
AGGACGAGAGTCAGCCCGAGTACTGGGTCGAGAAACTCGACGATCCCTCCTGGCGAGCCAAGTCGGTGAACCGCCTCGTCCAGTTCTACGAGGACACCGTCTCGCGCAAGAACAACGACGCGAAGGCGCCGGAGGTGCTCGATCTCGTCAACAAGACGGTCGACCCGCTGACGAAGCTCTACGTCGACCAGTACGACAACCTCGACTCGAAGACGCGCGTGGAGCTCATCAAGCTGCTCGCCGACTACCGCGACAAGCGCACGGAGCCCGCGCTGAAGAAGGCTTTCGACATGTTCGTCAAGCTGCCGAAAACCAGCCGTGACGAGACGGACATCAAGTGGGCGTCGCGCGCCGAAGAAGATTTGCAGCTCGAGAGCCTCGACATGCCGATGCTCGAGGCGTTCCGCAAGCTCCGGACGAGCTCGATGCTCGGCGGCGTCGCGTATCGCGACATGGCGGACTCGCTCGTCGCGCAGCCGCCGAACAAGGCGCTCGTCGGTCCGCTGATTCAGATGATCGAGGTGCAGGTCACGCCGCCGAACGACAAGGACAAGTCGTCCTTCGACGATTGGAAGGACCAAATCGTCTGGCAGGACACCGCCGCGAAGGTGCTCGGCAAAATCGGCGATCCGTCGGCGGTCGAGCCGCTCATCAAGGTGATGCTCGATCCGGCGAAGGGCACCACCGAGTTCACGACCGTGCAGATCACGAGCGTTCTCGCGCTCGTGAAGATCGGCAAGCCCGCGGCCGACGCCGCCGCGAAACTCCTGAAGAGCGACTACGAGAAGCTCCAGACGTTCGAGCTCCGCCGCATCCGTGAAGTGTCCGGTTCGGACGAGAAGGGCAAGCCCTGGGTGCAGACGGCCGCGATCATCCTCGGCACCATCGGCCGGCAGGATTCGATTCCGGTGATGGTCGAGGCAATGAAGAACGAAAAGGACGACGCGACCAAGGCGATCATCGCGCGCGAGCTCACGAAGATCCCCGCGACGCCGGAGTCGATCGAGGCGTTCAAGGACGCGTTCACGTCGATCCCGCTGAGCACGGAGCTGCCGTCGGGCGGTGGCGCCATCGACGCACTGATCGAGGCGGCGAGCCGCTTCTGCGATCCGTCGCTCGCGTCCTGGTTCGTCGAAACCGCGGCGAAGATGAAGGGCGACGCCGACGATCGCAAGGCGGCGCAAGCGGCCATGACCGTCACCGCGCTGAAGCTCGTGAAGGCGGACGGCCTGCCCGAGGTGAAGACGGCGGTCGACAAGTACGGGACGGACCTCGAGAAGGGCCTCTACAAGCAGGTCGACAAGGCGCTCAGCGCCTGCAAGGACGACGTGAACTGCTACATCGGCCTGATGAAGGATCCCAACAACCAGTCGGTGGAGAACCAGTTCATCGGGATCAAGGCCGGCTACATGGTGGCGATCCTCGGCAACGAGGCGGCTCGCGACAAGCTCGTCGATTCGCTCGGCAGCATTCCGAACGCCGGGCTCCGCTTCGTCGCGTCGCAAGCCATCGACAAGCTCTCGCCGAAGGGCTCGAAATCGGCCGCGGACAAGCTCAACACCATCATCACGACCAACGCCAAGAGCCCGGACCGCGACAAGTCCGCGGGTGACTCTTCGCTGAAGGAAGTGATGTACCGGCTGTACGCGCGGGGCGGCTGAGCTCCGCTCGAGCCGGAGGCGATACCGGCGATGGCAGCGCTGACGGTCGAGATCACGGCGAGCGACGGAACGACGGCGCGCCGCGAGCTCGACCGTGACGAGGTGAGCGTCGGCCGCGCGCCGGACAACGCGCTCGTGCTCGGCGAGGAGCACGTGGCCCCCGTGCACGCGCGCGTCGCGCGCAAGGGCGCGAGTTTTTGGGTCGAGGATCTCGGCGGGCGCGGCACCTGGCTCGTGCGCGAAGGCGAGCGGGTCGCGGTGACGGCCGAGCTCGAGCTCGAGTCCGGCGACGAGCTCGAGCTCGGCGCGCAGGGGTCGGAGGGCACGCGGCTCCGCGTGAGCTTCGCGGCGGAACCGAGCTCGACGCAGATCGTCGAGGTGCGGCCGCTCGGCGAGCTCGGCAAGGAAATCGGCCGGCCCGACGAAGCGTCGCTCAGGCTCCGCGCGCTGCTCGAGGCGCAACGCGCGCTCGGCGCGTGCGAGGATCTCGAGAGCGTCGTCACCGTTCTCGCCGACGCCGCGCTCGCGCAGGTGCCGCGGGCGACGCACGCGACGGTCGCGCTCTACGAAAACGACGGCAATGCGAAGGCGGCGGCGCTCGCGACGGTCGTGACGCGCGTGCGCGGCGCGGACGGACGACCCGGGGCGCCCGCGGGGCCGCTGCCGGTGACGCGCGGCGTGTTGCTCAAGGTGGTGCGCGAACGGGCCGCCGTCCTCGCCGTCGACGCGCCGAGCGAGACGTTCAGCTCCGAATCGATGCTCGGCGCGAACATCCAGAGCACCATCGGCGTGCCGCTCTGGAAGGGCAACGAGATTCTCGGCGTCCTGCAGCTCGACAGCCGCGCGGCGCCGGCCATGTTCGGCGCTCGGGACGTCGACGCGCTCGGCGTGCTCGCGGCGGACGCCTCGCTCGCGGTCGCGCACGCGCGCGCCATCGCGAAGCTCACGCTCGCCGAGCAGCGGCTCGAGCGCGAAAACGCGTTCTTGAAAGGCCGTGAACGCGCGCGCACCGGCGAGGTCGAAATCATCGGCAAGAGCCGCGCGATGGGCGAGCTCTTGAAGCAGCTCGACAAGGTCGTCGACACCCGCGTGAGCGTGCTCATCGAGGGCGAGACGGGCACGGGCAAGGAGCTCATCGCGTCCGCGCTCCACTACCGCTCACGCCGGCGCGAGAAGCTCTTCGTCGCGCAAAATTGCGCGGCATTTTCGGAACAGCTGCTCGAGAGCGAGCTCTTCGGGCACAAGCGCGGCGCGTTCACGGGCGCGACCGAAGAAAAGAAGGGGCTCTTCGAGGTGGCCGACGGCGGCACGCTCTTTCTCGACGAGATCGGCGAAATGCCGCTCGGCCTCCAAGCGAAGCTCCTCCGCGTGCTGCAGGAAGGCGAGCTCAGACCGGTCGGCTCGACGCAGGTGAAGCACGTGAACGTGCGCATCGTCGCCGCGACCAATCGCAAGCTCGAGGACGAGGTCTCGGCCGGCCGGTTTCGCCAGGACCTTTACTACCGGCTCAAGGTCTTTCCGATCGAGGTACCGCCGCTCCGCGAACGGCGCGAGGACATCGCGGCCCTCGCCGAGCATTTCTTGGCGCTGCACTCGCGCGAGATGGGAAAGCCGGTGGCCGGCTTCGCGCAGGAGACGCTCGCGGCTCTCGCCGGTCACGACTGGCCGGGTAACGTCCGCGAGCTCTCGAACGAGGTGCAGCGGCTCGTGATCCAGGCCGAGCCCGGCGCTTTCGTGACCCCCGCCGAGCTCAGCGCGAGCGTCCGGAAAACGGGCGCGCTCGTCGAGCAAACCGGGGCGGCTTCCGGCACGCTGAAAGATCGCGTCGAGCAGGTCGAGCGCTTCATCTTGCTCGAGGTCCTCCGCGAACACGACAACAACAAGACGAGCGCGGCCAAGGTCCTCGGCATCACCCGTGAAGGACTGCACAAGAAGCTGAAGCAACTCGGGATCGGCTGAGATTGGGGCACGTCGCCCGACTCACTGAATTCCGTACTCGCGCAGGCGCCGATAGAACGTGCGTCGCGGGATGCCGCTCACTTCCGCGGCCTTGACGCGGTTCCAGTTGCAGGAACGGAGCGCGTCGAGGATGCGCTCGCGTTCGTCGCGACGGTGCTCGGACACGGTGCCTTTGCGCTGAACGGGCGGGGCGGCGTGCTCGCGGGCGCGCGCCGGAGCTTCCGGGCGCGGCGCCCAACCGTCGGGGAGCTCGATGTCTTCGGCGCGGAGCTCCTCTTCTTCGCTCATGACCCACGCGTTCAGGAGCACGTTCTCGAGCTGGCGTACGTTCCCGGGCCAGTCGTACTCGCTCAAGCGCCGGAGCGCTTCGCGCGAGAGGTTGCCCTTCTCGCGCTTGTAGCGCGCCGCGAAAATGCCGAAGAAGTGATCGACGAGCTGGGGAATGTCGTCCACACGCTCGCGGAGCGACGGCAGCCGCGCCTCGACGACGTGGATCCGATAATAGAGATCCTCGCGGAAGTGGCCCGCCTTCACGAGCTCTTCGAGGTTGCGGTTCGTGGCGAAGATGACGCGGACGTCGACCGGCTCCTCGCTCGTGCCGCCGACGGCTCGCACCGTGCGTTCCTGCAACACGCGCAGGAGCGACGCCTGCATCTTTTTCGGTGTCTCGCCGATCTCGTCGAGCAAGATGCTGCCGCGATCGCACTCGCGAAAAAGTCCCTTGCGGTCGCGGTCGGCGCCGGTGAACGCGCCCTTCACGTGCCCGAAGAGCTCGCTCTCGAGCAGGTTTTCGGGAATGGCGCCGCAATTGACGCCGAGGAATTTCGAGTCGCGGCGCGGCGAAGAAGCGTGGATCGCGCGGGCGACCATTTCCTTCCCGGTGCCGCTTTCGCCGGTGATGAGCACCGGAACGTCGGTTTCCTTCAGGCGATCGATGAGCGCGTAGACGCGACGCATCGGCGCGCTCGTACCGACGAGGCCGTGGTAGCCGAAGTGGCCGTACAGGGTCTCGCGCGCGTCGCGCAACTTGCGGCGGGCGCGGCGCAGCTGCTGCGTCCGATCGCCGAGCGTCTCCTCGAGGCGCGCGCGCGCTTCCTCGAGTCCGTCGTTCGCCGCGGCGAGCTCCTCGGCGCGGGCGCGGTTTTCACGAATCAGCCGGGCGTTCTCGAGCGCGATGGCGACCTGATCGGCGAAGGCGCGCAGCGTGCCGAGCTCGCGCTCGAAGTGCGAGCCGCGCTTGAGCCGCGTCTCGACGTAGAGCGCGCCGATGGCCGAGCCGGCCGGCGCGAGGATGGGAACGCACGCCACCGATTCGAGCATCATCTGGTGTACGGACGCGTACGAGCCGAAGCGCTCGTCACCGCGCGCGTTCACGGCGACGATCGGCTCGCGCGTCTGCATCACGTCTTCGGCGATGGAACGCGAGAAATCGGCGTGCGCCTCGTCCGCGCCGCGGGTTCGCGAGGTGTGCACGGCGAGCGCGCCGTCCGCGCCGCGCAGGAGCACGCAGCCGCGCTCCGCCCGCGCGAGGTCGACCGCGTGATCGGTGACGAGCGCCGTGAGCTTCTCGAGGTCCATCTCGCGCGCGAGCTCGCTGTTGACCTCGAGAATGCGCGCGAGCTTGTGCTCGAGCGGCGTGACGAGCTGGGAGGTGGCCCCGCCGAGTCCGGTCAACGTCGTCGCCGAACGCACGCCGACGGCTTTCGGCGGCGCCCAGGGCACGAGCTCGGTGACGGCGGTCGCCACGGCTCCGGGCACGGTGGCGCGCAGCGCGCGACGGCGTGGATCGTTCCAGTACACCTCGCGCAGATCGCGCGGCAGCCGTGCGCCGATGTCCTCGAGCACGGCGAGCGCGTCTTCGCGATCGCGCCGCGCGAGCATCGGTTGGCCGCCTTGCTCCTCGAGCGCGGCGCGGGCCTCGAGCGCGCGCCACGTCCACTCCTTTTGACCGGCCTCGCGCGCCGCGTCGATCGCGGCGTCGAACGCCGAACGCGCTTCGCGCTCGTCCCCCGCGAGCTCGGCGACGCGCGCCGTGGCGAGCAGGAGCAGCGGCTTGTGCGCCGGCGCCTCGGCGAGGGCTTCGCGCGCCTTGGCCACGCGACGCCGGAGCGCGGCGAGTTCGACCTTCTCGCTCCGCGCCGACGCGAGCACGGCTTCGAGCCAGGCTTCCGCCGCGTCCACGCCGTGACCGAGCCGCTCGTTGGCTTCGGCGCGCGCGTCGAATTGCGCGACGGCGCGCTCGAGTTGCCCTTGTCGCTCGTAGAGCTCGGCCTCGAGCCCGAGCAGCTGATGCTTCAGCACCTCGGGCAGCTGCTCGCGTTGCTCCGCCAGGGCCTCGATGCTCGCCCGCGCCCGCGCCAGCCGTCCCAGGTAGAGATCCGTGTTCGCGAGGTGCAGGAGCGCCTGCCGCGCCGTCGCACGCCTCCCCGAACGCCGCCCCATGTCGACCGCGGCCTCGAAGAGCTCGAGCGCGCCGGCGATGTCGCCCTGAATTTTGAGGAGACCGCCGAGATTGAGCTGCACCATCGCGAGCGTGCCGGCGTCGTTCGCTCGCTCGGCGGCCGTGAGCGCGCGCTGATAGGCGGCCCGCGCCGGCACGCCGCGGTCGGCGCGCTGCAGGGCGATGCCTAGACAGGAGAAGACGAGTGCCTCGAGCCGCGCAGAGCCGAGCTCCTCGGCGCGCGTGCCGGCTTGCTCGAGCCGCGCGATGGCCTCGTCATGGCGCCCGGACAGAAGCAGGGCGAGCCCCGCGTACGCGAGCGCCTCGATGCCCGTCGCGTCGCCGTCCGCCGCGAGCGGCTCGAGCAACGCGAGGGCCTCGGCGTAGTTGCCGGTGCCGACCTCGGCGCGGCCGGAGTAGAGCGCGTGCCGGCGCCGCTCGTGAACGCTCGCGTGCGCGAGCTCGCCGCGAACGGCTTCGAGCTCGGCGAGGGCTCGTCCCGTTTCACCGAGGCCGAGCTCGAGCCGCGCGCGCGCGACGGCGACGCCCACGTTGCCGTCGCGCGGCAGCACCTCGAGCGCGGCTTTGGCGTCCATGAACCGGCCGCGATCCAAAAAATAGAGCGCGCGGGCGAGCGGCTCTTCCGGCACGACGAGCGCCTCGGCCGACGCCCCGAGACGGCGCTCCATGTCGGCCGTGGACGCGACGGCTTCGGACGCGATCAGACGGACCAGGCGACGGAGCTCGCCGGGGCGGCCGCCCGAGAGCTCGACCACGCGCTTCTGCAACGACTCGGTGAGCGACGGCACGGCGCGCCGCACGAGCTCGATGGCCGCGCGCTGGTCGAGCGGCGGCACCGCGAACTCGCGAGCGCGCTCGAAGCGTGCGCCGCCGACGAGAACGAGCCGCGCCCCCGCTTCACGCGCGCGCATCAGACGTTCGACGCCGCCGGCTTCGAGCGCGTCCGCGTCGTCGACCAGCACGATCACGGTGGCGAGCTTCGCGTGCGCTTCGAGCTCCGCGGCGAGCGCCGCCGACGCGGAGGCGTCTTCGACGAACGCGAGCGGCGCGCCCTCGGCGCCGAGCGACCACGCGAGCCGCCGGAGGAGCGCGCTGCGCCCGGAAAGCGGCGGCCCGAGCACGCGCAGGACATCGCCCGCTTCGAGCGCGAACACGGCGTCGACGAGCTGCGCCGACGTGGCGTCGATGCCGACGATGGGCCAGAGCGCGCTCGATTCGGCGGCTTGCTGTTGCGGGGAAAGCCCCGAGGCGCGCCGCATCGCGCTCGCGAACTCGTCGACGGACGGGTAACGATCCTCGGCGCGCGCCGCCGTGGCGCGCTGGACGACGCTCGCGAGCTCGCGCGCGACGATCGGCGCCGAGACGTCCGCCCGAGCGGCGTCCATCATCTCCTTCAGGGTGATACCGAGCGCGAAGACCTCCGCGCGCACCGTGAGCGGCCGGCCTTCGAAGAGCTCGGGCGCGGCGTAGCGCGGCGTGAGTCCCTCGGCCGGCGTGCCTCCGTCGCGCCACGGCGCGGCGAGTCCGAGATCGACGAACGTCACCGAGCCGCCGGGCTCGACGATCACGTTGCCGGGCTTCACGTCGCCGTGCAAAAAGCCGGCGCGGTGCACGAGCGTGAGTTGGTCGGCGGCGCGGGCGAGCGCGCCGAGCAGCGTCTCGAGCGACGCCCCGTTTCGAATCAGCTCTTCGAGGCTTTCGCCGGGCGCGAGCTCGCGCAGCATGAACGGACGCTGATCTTTCGGCAGCCGTCCGAAGCGTTGAACGCGCGGCACGCCGAGCCCCTCGAGACCCGACAGCGCGACGGCCTCACGCACGAGCGCGGCGAGCTCGTGCGACCCGGCGTCGCGCGCGAGGAGCTTCAGGGCGTACTCGCGTCGCGTGAAGCGATCGCGCACGGCCCAGACTTCCCCGCCGCCGCCTTGACCGAGGCGGGTGAGTTTTTCGTAGCGCGAAGGTAATTCCGTCTCGTCCACCAGCTATAGGCCGTAGTCCGCCCCCAACCCCAAAAATACCTGACCGAAGCCGATGCCGAGGTCGAGTCGCGCGACGAAGGCGTGACTCGGCTTGAAGCGCAGTCCGGTCTGGACGGCGAGCCACGGGAACAGAATCGGCTTCGAGCCGCCGCCCGTCCAGCTCGGCTCTTGATAGCCGATCGTGTGCTGCGGCTTCGTGCCGAGATTCGCGTCGACGACGCAGTAACCCTTGTAAGGATCGGCGCCGTCGTTCGCCGCGAGCGACGGGCAGTAATTCCAACCGCCGTTTCCGGTCGGATACGCCTGCGTGCGGTAGAGCGGGCCCCACACCACGCCGAGCCCGGCGCCGCCGCCGTAGAGCACCGCCCACTCGGGATTGAACGGGTGACTCCAGACGAAGTCCGCCGCGAAGTAGAGCACCTTGAGCCGCGCATTCACGAGCTCCATCGCTTCCTGCGGATCGGTCGGCGATTTGAAGGTCGCGTGCGACATCACGTACGACGTGTACGTGATCGAGAAGTTGTATTCGAAGTTGTCGCGACGAATCGCGAACTCGGGTCCGAAGTTCGGCGCGATCACGTTCTTGCCACCGTCGCCGAAGAGACCGATGACGAACGAGGGGATCATGAGCCCGCGCAGGCGCGCTCCGACGAACTGATACGTCTTGCCCTTCTCTTCTTCGGGCGACGAGGCCGCGCTCGTGTCGGCCGTCGGGGCCGCGGGCGGCGGTTCCGTCTTTTCGCCCGCGTCGCCTTCCGCCGGCGCTTCGTCGGCGGGCTTCGCGTCCTCCGCCGGCTTCTCGTCGTCCGAGCTCTTCTTTTTGCTCGAGCTCGCCGAATCGTCCTCGTCGAGCTGGACGTCCTCGGCGGGCGGCGGTTCGGCCTTCTTCTTCTTGGCGTCGGCCGATCCGGCCAAGGTCAGCGCGGCGAGCGCGAGCGAGAACGTCGAAAGGCGAAGAGTCTTCGTAAGCATGGGCGTGGACGCTTCCGGTGGCGCGGCGAGTGTGGCACAGAGCTGTGCCAAGCCGGAAGGCCCACGCGCTATTCAGCGTGATTCATGCCGTTCGACGGTGCCACCCCTGGCACAGGACGTCACGCGGCGCGCGCCGGAGCTCAGCTGCCGGTGCTCGTGACCTTGAACGTGAAGCTGCCGCGCGCGCCCGTCACCGTGACGCCGATCGTGCTCGCGTCCACGCGCGAGAAGGAGAGCGTGACGCTCTTGTCGAACGGCGTCGCGAGCGAGTAGCTGCCGGCCTCCGGAATCGGATCCGCCCAGCGCCACGAGACGTCGTCGATCGCGAGGTCCCACGAGCCGTCCTTGCCCGTCCACGAGCGCGTGCCGGAGACCGAGATGCCCTGCGTGAGATCGCCGTCGAGCGGCGTCTGCGTGCGGTCGCCGTCGCCCGTGCCCGTGCGTCCGGTGGGCGCGTAGGTCCAGCTCGTGTGGTGCACGACGTGCCGGCTCATGGCGCTCGCGTCCCAGGTGACGTCGGCGCTGCCGTCGACCGTGACCACGCCGTTCGAGAGGCCGTTCCACTCGTGGTGCACGAGCACCTGGGTGTCGTTCTTCTGCACCGAGATGGTGCTGGTCCCTGTGAACGTGTGTCCACGGTAGGAGCAGTTACCGGGGTTCACACCCCATTCCACGGTGAGCGTCGCGTCCTCGAGCGTCACGTCCGCGCAAGGCAGCTGCGATTGAATCGCGGCGCTGATTTCGGTCGCGGCCTGCGTGAGACCGGCCCCGAGCGTGAAGTTCGTGGAAATCTCGATGTTCGCCGCGGTGAGCGAGTCCGCCGCGCTCGAACCCTGCGCCTCCTGCAGCGCCGATTGGGCCTGGGCTTCCGTGAGCGGCTGTTCGGAACCGCTTTTGGGGCAACCTCCGAGAACGAAGGCGAGGGGCAGAGCGAACGCGAGACGAAGTGAACGCATGGTGTGAATGACCTCCGAGTCTACGCTGAAGCACGGGGTGTGCCGCGCCTCTGCGAGAGCTCGGCGACAGCCACGCCGTAACTCGCTTCACTTTCGTGGGAGGTGCGCGCACACGGTGCGTGCGCGCACGACTCGCGAATTTTTCAGTCGAACGGAGCGTCAGCCCTTGGCGTCGCCGCGCGCGAAGATCGACGCGACGTAGTTCAGCACGTCCGTCGCGCTCACTTCGTTGTAGCCGAAGTAGCGGATGAGGCGCGCCTTGATGATGTCGATCTTCTCCTGCGTCTCGCGATCGACGACCGCGCTCACCAGCGTCTTCAGCTTGATGCTGTCCTTCTGATCCTCGAACAGCTTGAGCTCGAGCGCGCGCCGCAGGCGATCGTTCGTCTGCCAATCGAACTTCTTCCCCTCGACGGCCTTCGCGCCGATGAAGTTCATGATCTCGCGCCGGAAGTCGTCCTTCCGGTTGTCGGGGATTTCGATCTTCTCCTCGATCGACCGCATCAGGCGCTCGTCGGGCTCCTCGTCTTGCCCGGTGTAACGGTTCTTCACCTTCTCTTTGAGGGTGTAGGCCTTGATGTTGTCGATGTAGTTCGCGGCAAGCTTCGAGATCGCTTCTTCGTCGGCGCTGATCGCGCGCTGCACCTCGTTCTTGACGATCTCTTCGTACTCGCGCTTGACGACGCCCACGAGCTCCTTGAAGCGCTTGCGCTGTTCCTCGCCCGTCACGAGCGAATGGTGCGTCAGGCCCTTCTCGAGCTCGTTCAGCACCATGAACGGATTGATGGTGCCTTCGCCCTGGTCGCTCACGAGCGCGTTCGAAATCTTGTCCTGGACGTAGCGCGGGCTGATGCCTTCCATGCCCTCGCGCTTGCTCTCCTTGCGGAGCTCCTTCACCGTGTCCTGCGTGTAGCCGGGGAGCACCTTGCCGTCGTAGAGCTTCATCTTCTGAAGCAGCTGCAGGCTGTGTTTTTTGGGTTCCTCGAGCCGGGTCAAGACGGCCCACATCGCGGCGACCTCGAGCGTGTGCGGGGCGACGTGCTTGCCGCGCACCTTGTCCTGACTGAAGCCTTTCTCGTAAATCCGGATCTCGTCCGAGAGGCGCGAAATGTAGGGGATGTCGATTTTGATCGTGCGGTCGCGGAGCGCCTCCATGAACTCGTTGTTGAGCAGGCGCTTGTACTCGGCCTCGTTCGTGTGGCCGATGATGACCTCGTCGATGTCCGTCTGCGCGAATTTCTTCGGCTTGATGCGGTGCTCCTGGGAAGCGCCGAGCAGGTCGTAG
>DATJXW010000302.1:0-48157 GCA_035499895.1 Polyangiaceae bacterium
CCCGAACATCGTGCGCTGCCCCGATCCTGCGTGCGTGCCGCGCATGATCGAGCTCGTCGAGACGTTGCGCAAAGATCAGGACTCGATCGGCGGCGTGAGCGAGCTCGTCGCGACCGGCATTCCCGCGGGGCTCGGCGAGCCCGTGTTCGACAAGCTCAAGGCCGATCTCGCGAAGGCGCTGTTCAGTCTGCCGGCCGTGCTCGGCGTCGAGTACGGCGTGGGCTTCGCGTGCGCGACGCTGCGCGGCAGCGAAAACAACGACGTTTTCTACACCGAGGGCGCGGGCGACGCGCGCCGCGTGCGCACGCGCACGAACCATCACGGCGGCATGCTCGGCGGCATTTCGTCGGGCATGCCCATCGTGCTGCGCGCCGCCGTCAAACCGACGAGCAGCTTGCCGCGCGAGCAAGAGACGGTGACGGCGAGCGGCGACGCGACGACGATTCGCACGCGCGGCCGTCACGATCCGTGTCTTTTGCCGCGCTTCGTGCCGATGGGTGAAGCGATGATCGCGCTCGTGCTCGCCGATCACTGGCTGCGCTGGTGTGCGCAGAAGTACGCGGTCCCGCGTTAGACTCTTACAAATCGGCTGCGGACGAGCACGTCCGTGCCGCGCGAGATGCTAAGTTCGAAACTAGCGTGTTCTCGCGTTCTCGCTCGATCATGAGTATCGCGTTCGTCGCGGTCGCCTGTGCGACGGCGACGGAGGATCCGAATCCCGGCAGCCTGGCGATGGATCCGAGCGGCACGGGCGGCGGCACGGCGACCGGCGGCACGGCGGATCCGGGCAGCGGCGGCACCGGCGGTTCGATGGGCGACGGATCGGGCAGCGCGGGACCGGTGAGTGGTGGGACCGGCGGCTCGACGGGCGGCAGTGGTGCAACGTCGGGTACGGGCGGCGCCACGATGGCGGGCACCGGAGGCGCGGGCGGCTCGAGCGGCAACACGGGCTCCGGCAGCACCGGCGGCACCGGCGTGGGCGGCTCGAGAACGGGCGGCGCGGGAGGCACGGCGGGCGCAGCAGCCGGCGGCTCCGCGGGACGCGTGAACGGAGTCGGCGGCTCGGCGGGCATGAGCACCGGCGGCTCGAGCGGCAAGGGTGGCGGCGCCGGCATGACGGGCGCCGGCGGGAAGGCGACGGGCGGCAGCGCGGGCACGGCGAGCGGCACCGGCGGCAGCGTGAGCGGCACCGGCGGCACGGGCATGGCCGGCTCGGGGACGAGCGGCGCGGCGGGCAGCGGCACGAGCAGCTGCAGCGCTCCGACCGTGCCCACGAGCTGCAAGGACGCGAGCGACTACTGCGCGGGCTACGCGTACATGACGGGCGACCAGTGCCTCGCGACGTGCGCGAGCGGAACGGCGGGCTGCATTCAGGGCCGCGAGATGCTCTTCGAATGCGTCGCGAGCTGCACGGCGCAAACGCCTGGCACCGGCACCGACACGTCGCACTGGAAGATCGTCAATCAGTGCAACTGAGCGCGCGGCTCAGTGCGCGAGCGCGGGCCTGCCGCCGGCTTTGAGCGCACGGAGGCGCGTTTCCACCGTGCTCACGACGCTCGGCGGCAGCGGTGCGTAATCGAGCGGGCGCGTGAGGCGCTGGCCGTCGTGAACCGCCCACCACACGAACTCCGCGAGCGCCTCGCCGCGACGCGCGTCGGGATTGTCCGCATAGAGCAAGAGGTACGTGTACGCGGAGAGCGGGTACGCCGCTTCGCCCGGCGCCGTCTCGAGCGAAAGCTTCAGCGAATCCGAGGCGGGCATCGCCGCCGCCGCCGCGGCCGCGCTCTCGACGGACGGCAGCACGAAGTGCCCGCCCCGGTTCGCCACCGCGGCGAGCGCCAACCGATTCTGCGTCGCGTAAGCGAGCTCTGTGTAGCCGATCGAGCCCGGCGTGGCCTGGAGCACGCCGGTGACGCCCTCGTTGCCCTTCGCGCCGATGCCGACGGGCCAGCGTAAACTCTTGCCCGCGCCGACGCGGGCGCTCCACTCGCTGCTCGTGAGCGTGAGGTAGCGCGTGAAGAGCGCGGTCGTGCCGCTCCCGTCGGTGCGAAACACGACGCCGATCGCCTGTTCGGGCAGCGCCACGCCGGGGTTCACCGCGGCGAGCGCGGGGTCGTTCCAGCGCGTGATCGCGCCGAGGTAAATGGCCGCGATGAGCGCGGGCGTCAGCTTGAGCGGAGCCGTGAGCCCGGGCAGGTTGTAGCTCAGCACCACGGAGCCGACCGCCGCGGGGATCTCCACGAGCGGCCCGCTCGCGTCGCGCGTCTCGTCGGGCTCGGCCGGGACGTCCGTCGCGCCGAAGTCGACCGTGCGCGCGACGATCTGCCGCACGCCCGCGCCGGAGCCGATCGACTGGTAGTTGATGCGCACGCCCGGCGCGACCGCGCGGTACTCCTCGATCCACTTCGAGTAGAGCGGGTAGGGGAAGGTCGCGCCCGCGCCGTTCAGGGTCACGACGCCGTCATTCGAGCAGGCCACGCCGCTCAGGCAGAGCCAGTGAAGGAGGCTGCGGCGACCGAAAACCCGCACCCGATCGACGGGTGCAGCTTGGCAGGGGCGCCCGTATGCCGAACAGGTGACGATTGCATGACTCCGGCACCTGCCCGCTCCGGGCGAGTTGTGCTGGAATCGGCGCCGCATGAGCGCGGTGTTCGCGAATCGCTGGGTCCTCGTCACGGGAGCCTCGTCCGGGCTCGGAGAAGAGCTCGCCAAACGGCTCGCGCAGCGGGGAGCCCACCTCGTGCTCACGGCACGCCGTGAAGAGCGGCTGCGAAACCTCGCCGCCGATCTCATGCGCGTGAACGGCACGCGCGCGGAGGTCGTCGCCGCGGACCTCTCGCACCCGGACGGCGCCGACCGCGTGCTCGCCGCCGTGCGCGAACGCGAGCTCCACATTTCGCACCTCGTGAACAACGCCGGCTTCGGCAGCGCCGGCGCGTTCGCCGAGCTCGACGCGGGGCGCGAAAGCGCGATGGTCGAGCTCAACGTCGCTTCGGTCGTGCGCCTGACGCGCGGCCTCGTCGGCGGCATGATCGCGACGCGCGACGGCGGCGTGCTCAACGTGGCGTCCACCGCGGCGTTTCAGCCGGTGCCCTTCATGGCGACGTACGCGGCGACCAAGGCGTTCGTCGTGAGCTTCACGCTGGCGCTCGCCGGCGAGCTCGACGGCACGGGCGTGCGCGTGATGGCGCTCTGTCCCGGCCCCGTTCACACCGGGTTCCAAGCCGCCGCCGGCTTCGAGCGGCCCGCGCTGTCGCTCGCGGTGCTCACGGCCAATCGCACGGTGGAGCGCGGGCTCGCGGCGTACGAGCGCGGTGAGCACCTCTACACGCCGGGGCTCGTGAACGGCGTGCAGTCGCTCGCGGCGCGCGTGCTGCCGCACGGGATCGTCACGCGTGCGGCCGCTCGCGCGATGCGCCGTCTCGGGCGCGCGCCGGCGAAGCTCTCGCCCGGCGGCTGAACCCGACGCCGCGGCGACGACTCAGTGCAGCGTGTGCCAGGTGCCGTCGTGCTGGACGCGCGGCACCTCGATTTCACTCGCGGCGGCCGTGGGCAGCGGCGTCGCGGCTTCGGCCGGCGCGCGCTGAAGCACGATGTGAATGCGTGCATTGTCTTCGAGGCGCCGCAGGTCGTCCTCGCGCGCTTCGTCACGCGCCCAGCGAGCGAGCGTCGCGCGCGACCGAGCGCGCCGGCGGCGCCAACCCCAAACGAAAAGCCCCATCACACCCGCCCACACCACCGTGCCGCTGCAGAGGATGGGCCAAAACGTGTAACGCTTGGCCACCTCTTCGCGCCACTCGTGCTCGAGCGTCACGAGATCGACGCCGTACGCTTCGCGCGCCGCCATGTCGAGCGTATGGCCCTGTCCGAGCTCACCCACGAGCGCTCGGAAGCGATGGCGATCCTCCCGCCGAATCAGGTAGCGAACGACGTCGGAGGCCTCGGCGTAGGCGATGGACGCCTTGTTCTCGTCGCTCGGGAACGAACGCTCCACCTGATTGAGCGGCAGCAAGCGGTCCGACAACGTCGCCGTCATCAGCGTGCTCATGCGCTCGAACGACGTCTCACCCGACGCGGTGACGGCAAAGCCCTCGTTGAACCAGCGCGGGATCGGGTGCGGACCGACCGCGTCGGCCAGGGCGAGATGCGCGAGCTCGTGGCGGAAAACCTGCACGATGTCGAAGCTCTCGTTCGGGAAGCGCGGCGTGAGCGTCAAGAGCACCAGGCCGAGCTCCGAGTACGCGACGCCCGACGCGTACTCCGGGTAGGGTGCGCCGCGCGGCGCGAGCGTCGCCATCTCGCCCGGCGTGCGCGCCACGTCGATGCGCACCTTGGCGAGCACCGGCCGGCCGAGCCACTCCTCGAGGTCGCGCTTCGCTTCGTCCGCGGTGGCGATGAGCGGCTCGATGCGCTCGCGCGAGCTCGGGTAATACGTGATGCGGAACCAGCCGCCGTCGTACGTGCTGAAGCCGGGCGCGACGGGCGGCAGCCGCACTTGCTCGTCACCGGTGGCGCGCGGCGCGTCGGCGGGCGGCGGCGAGTCACGACCGGCGTCGACCGGCAACGCCTCCGTGGCGCTCGGCCGGGGGCCGCTGAGCTCGGTGTGGCCCGTGCGGACGTGCGGCAAGCCGTCCCCCGGATCCTCGACCGCGCTCGCACTGCCGCCGAAGAGGAGCAGGGTGAGAAGTAGGAAGAAGCGCGAGACGACGCGAGCCATGGTCTCGGCGATGCCGCGGGCGTCGCCTACCGTCCAAAAAATGTAGGAACGGGAGCCGGCTCAGTCAACTCGCGGGCGTGATGTTCTCAAAGCCACGCGATCGGACCGCCGAGGACGGGGGCGCGCTCGCGAACGGCGGTGCGCACGGCGCCGTGACCGGCGAAAAACCCCGCGAGGACGAGCAACACCCACGCCGGCACACCCGCACGCCTGGCCAGGGTCTGAACTCGGCCGAGCTCGAGCGCCCGGTACGCGAGGGCCGCGATGACGAGGACGCGGCACACGTCGAGGACGCCGTGGTTGTAACCCTCGGCCGAGATGGCACGCAGGAACGGGACGCACCAGGCGATGCCCGCGGCGAGCACGAGCAGTCGCACGAGAAGGCGTCGCGGCCAACCGGCGTCGCGACTCGCCCACGCGACGAGGCGCACCGTCACCACGATGCAGACGAGCACGACGGCGACGGCCAGAAACGCGAAGGTCGCGGCACCGAGCGGGCGGTGGTGTGTCTGAAGTTTCAGGAGCTGCCCGAGGACGGCGACGGGCAACGTCGCGAACGCGGCTCCGAGGAGCACCGGCCGCAGCCGGGCGCCGCTGCCGCGGAGCGCGCGCGCGGCGACGAGCAGGGGGCCGAGCACGAGCGCGGTACCGCCGGCGAGCGCGAGCCAGACGAGGCCGGGGCTCGCGCCTGCCGCCGCGACTCGACGCACGTCAGGCAGGGCCGCAAGCGCGGCCGCGACCGCGCCCAGAGCCAGCGCCGCCGCGGCGCCCGACGACCTGAGCCCAGCGGCGCTCAAACCGGCCTGAGCTCGAGCCGGACGCGATCAGCGACGGGGGTCGGCACCATGTGCTGCTCGAGCAGCCAGCGCACGGCGCGCGCGAGCGTTTCGCGCGCCGGGCGGTGCGTGTAACCGAGGTTCTGCTCCGCCTTCTCGCTCGTGACCCAGACGTACGCGTGGGCGTAGTCGCGCGCGAGCTTGGTGGTCAAGGTCGGCGGCGTGCTCGTGAACTTCGCGTAGAGCTCGAGGACCCAAGCCATGAAGCCGATGGTGAGCGGCCCCTTCGGATCGCTCGGCTCGGCGAGCCCGGTGATGTCGGCGAGCATTTGGAAAAATTGCGTGAACGTGACGTTGTCGCCGCCGAGGATGTAACGCTCGCCCACGTCGCCGACTTCCATCGCGCGGATGTGTCCCATGGCGACGTCTTCGACATCGACCACGGAGATGCCGCCTTCGGAGACGGGCATGTTGAGCCCCGGCGACAGCTTCAAATACTCGACGAGGCTCTGCCCGTTCGGCGTCGGCTTGTAGTCGCCCGGGCCGAAAACGGCGGTCGGAAGCACGCTGACGATCGGCATGCCGGCGGCGACGAGCTCCTGAACCACGTGGTCCGCCTCGACCTTGGCTCTGACGTACGGCTCCTCGTCCACCAGGTTGAACTCGTGCGTCTCGTCCATCGCCTCGGGCGTCGAGATCGTCCCGAGCACGGCGGCGCTGCTCGTGACGACCAGGTTTTCGATCCCACGGCGACGCGCGGCGCCGAAGACCGCGCGCGTCCCCTGCACGGCGGAATCGATCACCTGCTGCGGGTGGGCCGGCATGTACTGGAACGCCGACGCGCAATGATAAAGCTGCGAGCAGCTCGCGAGCGCGCGGTACACGGTGTGCTCCACCGTCACGTCGCCGAATGCGAGCTGACAGAGATCCTCCGGGAGACCTTCGAGGCCGCGCAAATCGGAACCCGCGCGCACGAACGCCTTCACCTTCTCGCCGCGCTCGACGAGCTTGCGGACGAGCGTGCCGCCGATGAGCCCGGTCGCGCCGGTCACCAGGATCCAGGGATTTTTCATGACGGCCCGGTTGTTAGCCGAGCCTTGAGCGGCTGCCAAGCCGGGCCCGACGACAATGCTGTACCATCGCCGGTCCGACCCGTGACGGCTTCCGCCGAGCGCTGGATCCTGCATGCGGACATGGACGCCTTCTACGCGTCCATCGAGCAGCGCGATCACCCGGAACTCCGCGGCAAGCCCGTGATCGTCGGCGCGCAGTCGAAGCGCGGCGTGGTCGCAGCCGCCTCCTACGAGGCGCGTCGATTCGGCGTGCGCTCCGCGATGCCCGGGTTTCGCGCGCGTGAGCTCTGCCCGGACGGCGTGTACCTGCCCTCGAACATCGAGCACTACGCCGCCGTTTCCGCCCAGGTGCACGAGGTGTTCCTGAACTTCACGCCCGAGATCGAGCCAATCGCGCTCGACGAAGCGTTCCTCGACATCACGGGGTCGCTCAAGCTGCTCGGTGAGCCGCGCGCGCTCGCCGCCGATCTCAAGCGGGCGGTGCGTGACGCGACGGCGCTCGACGTGTCGGTCGGGCTCGGCCCGAACAAGCTCGTCGCGAAGCTCGCGTGCACGCTCGGTAAGCCCGACGGACTCGTCGTGGTCGAGCCGGCGGAGGTGCGTGCCTTCGTCGATCCGTTGCCGATCCGAAGGTTGTGGGGCGTGGGACCCGTGCTCGGCGCGAAGCTCGCGTCGCTCGGCGTCGAGACGTTCCTCGATCTTTCGAGCTACGACCCGACCTTGCTCGCGTCGCAGCTCGGCGAGCGCGCGGGCGACCTCCAGCGCCTCGCGCGGGGCGAGGACGATCGGCCCGTTCGCGCGTACCGGGAGCCGAAATCCTACGGCGAAGAGAACACGTTCGAGACCGACGTGAGCGACCGCACCCGGGTGACGGCGGCGCTCACGTCGCACGCCGAGGCCGTCGCGCGGCGCTTGCGGCACGACGACTACGCGGGGCGCACGGTGACCGTCAAAGCGAAGCTCAGCCGCGCGCGCGGCCGGCGCGAGTCGCGCGACGCGAGCGCGGCGACGGAGCCGTTCTACCCGCTCGTCACGCGCAGCCGCACGCTGCGCGAAGCGACGAACGACGGCGCGGTGATCCGCAACGTCGCGGTCGAGCTCTGGGACGAGGCGAAGCTCGCGGAGCCGGTGCGCTTGCTCGGGGTGTCGCTCTCGAACCTCGAGCGCGCCGGCGGGGTGCAGCTCGAGCTCTTCGAAAAACCGAAGAGCAAGCTCGGCGCGACGCTCGACGCCATCACGGAGCGCTTCGGCGAGCGCGCGATTTCACGCGCCGTCGATCGCTACGAAAAGCTCACGCCCGGGCGGACGAAGAAGCGAGGAACTTGAGCCCCATCGCGATCGGCTCGCGCCCCTCGTAACGCGCTTCGAGCGCCTCGAGCTCGGCGGCGAGCTCACGCGCGAGGCCCTGGCCTTCGGGCACGGCGAGCGCCCGCTCGAGCAAGTTCCAGCGCAAGAGCCACTCTTCCGGGTACGCCCGCCCGAGCTCGCGGTGCACGCTCGCGAGCTCGCCGAGCGCCCGTGGCCCCTGCGGCGCGGCAACCACCCGCGCGTAGAGCCGCGTGAGCTCGCGCTCGCGCGCCGGGAGCACGCGCGGTTTCGGCACCCGCACGTCGGGAAACGCCGTCTCGGCGTGATACGTCGGATCGACGGCGCCCGCGTGCGCGGTCACGAACTCTCCGAGCGGGACCAGCGCGTACGACGCGAGCGCGAGCGGCGCGCACCCGGGGAGCTCGATGCGGGCGTCGTCGAGCTCGACGTGGAGCAGGCGCCGGTCCTCGTCGCGCACGCTCCGGCGGAGCGCGCCGCTCACGCTCGCGCCGCTCCGAAAGCGAAACGTCGCGCGACCGTTCGCGTCCACGTACGCGGCAAGAGCGCGTTCATCGAGCGTTTCGAGCCGCGTGCCGCCGGCGAGCGGCCCGGTCACGAACGGCACTTCGTTCGGCCGGACGGCGCGCTGCCGCTCGTGGATCCGGCCGTCCCACGCGACGGCGACGGACTCGGCGAGCACGAGCCACGCCGGTTCCGCGCGGCTCGGTCCGACTTCACGCAGCACACCGAGCAGCCAGGCACCCGACGAAAAACGCAGACTCGCGAGCTCCCGGCTCCGTTCGGCGCGTTCGAGCGCGAGCGCGCCGCCGAGCTCCGCCGCGAGCCGCTTCGACACGCGCTCGAGCACCTCGTGCAAATGCTCGAAGTCGCGCGCGACGAAGAGCTGCGGCTGCGGACGCGTGATGTCGTAGCCGACGTGAATGCACGTCTCGTCGAGCGGGAGCTTCCGCACGTTCGGCGCGTGACACGAGTGGCTCTCCCCGAGCGACGACAAGAGCCCGGCGCCGTACATGCGGTAGTCCGCGACGGAACCGACGAGGCCGTACTCGGCCGTCCACCAGTAGAGGCGCGAAATCCACGCGGCTTCGCTGTCCTCCGGCACGCTCAGAACCGCGGCGGCGAGCTCTTCCTCGACGCGGGCGACGCGCTCCGGCGTCGCGCTCGGATCTTCCTTCACCTCGCTCAGGAGGTAGCTCGCCTGAAACACGCGATCTTCCTCGGGCACGGTGAAGGCTCGCTTGCCGATTTCGCCGATGCGGCGGAGGTAGGCCGCGTAGGCCGGCTCGGTCAGGATGGGCGCGTGGCCGGCGCCTTCGTGGATGATGTCGGGCGCGGGCGTGTAGACGAGGTGCTCGCGCGTGCGCATGTCCGCCGCGATGGGCAAGAGGCCGCGCGCCTGAAATTCCTGGAACGCGCGCGGCGGAATGAAGCCGTCGACGCACACGGCGCCCCAGCCGAAACGCGAGAGTCGCTCGTTCATCTCCGCGATGCTCGGAATGCGGTCGACCGAGATGCCCGTCGCGCTCAGCCCTTCGCGATACGCGGGGTGCGCCGTCTCGCCGAGGCGAGCGCGCATTTGTAGGAGCACGAAGCGCCACACGGCCTGATCGATCGCCGAGTACTCTGCATAATCCTGCTCGACGACGAAGCGCCGGAGGTGAGCGGGGATGCGTGACGACTCAGCGGGCACATTCGAATTCTAGCGCCGATTCGCGGTTCCGGCAGAGGTCGCGCGGGTTTCAACCCGGACGGTGACGAACGCGTTGTGAGGTGCGCGGCGGGGCATTACGCTTCGCGGCATGCGGCTCGCGACGCTCCGGGACGGCTCGCGCGACGGCGCGCTCGTCGTGGTGGCAAAAACGGGCGATCGCTGCGCGCGAGCGGTCGCCGTGGCGCCGACGCTCCAGCGCGCGCTCGACACGTGGGAGCGCTCGCTCGGCGGGCTCGAGGCGCTCGCGGAGCAGCTCGAGACGGACGCGGCCTTCGGGGAGCCGCTCCCCGTGGCGGAGCTCCTCGCACCCTTGCCCCGCGCGTACGAGTGGGTGGACGGCTCGGCGTACCCGAACCACGTGCGGCTCGTGCGGCGGGCACGCGGCGCGGAGCCGCCCGCCGACTGGCGTACGAATCCGCTCGTTTATCAGGGTGGCTCGAGCGCGCTGCTCGGGGCGACGGCGCCGCTCCGGCTGCCGGACCCGGCCTGGGGCATGGATTTCGAGGCCGAAATAGCCGTGATCCTCGCCGACGTGGCCGAGGGCACGCGCGCCGCCGACGCCGAACGCTGCGTGCGGCTCGTGACGATCGCGAACGACGTGACGTACCGCGGGCTCGTCGCGGCCGAGCTCGCCAAAGGGTTCGGTTTCTTCCAGTCGAAGCCGGCCACGGCGTTCGCGCCGTTCGCCGTGACGCCCGACGAGCTCGGCGCCGCGTGGCGCGACGCGCGCGTGTTCATGCGCCTCCGCTCGACGCTGAACGACGTCGTCGTGGGCGACGTCGACACGGGCCCGGAGATGCACTTCTCCTTCGCGGATCTCGTCGAGCACGTGGCGAAGACGCGCGCCTTCGCGGCGGGGACGATCCTCGGCAGCGGCACGGTGTCGAACGCCGCGCCCGAACGCGGTGTGTCGTGCCTGGTGGAACGGCGCGCGCAGGAGACGATCGACCACGGCGCCCCCACGACCGCCTACCTCAAAAAAAATGACCGCATTCGAATCGAGCTCTTCGACGAGCACGGCCGGAGCCCCTGCGGGGCCATCGATCAGGTGGTGATTTGATGCGACTTTACAGCTATTGGCGCTCGAGCTCGGCCTGGCGCGTTCGCATCGCGCTCGCGTGGAAACGGCTGCCTCACGAGCTCGAGCTCGTGCATCTCGGTCAGGGCAAGCAGCACGCCGCGGCGTACGTCGAGCTCAATCCGCTCGCGCAGGTGCCGATGCTCGAGATCGAGGAGAAGGGCGCGCTGCTTCGTCTCACGCAGTCGATGGCGATCATCGAGTATCTCGACGAGCGGTTTCCGGAGCGACCCGTGTTGCCCCGGGACCGCGGCGAGCGAGCGCGCGCGCGACAGCTCGCCGAGATCGTCAACTCCGGCATTCAGCCGATGCAAAACTTGGCGCTCCAGCACGAGCTCGAGCAGGCAAACTTCGACGTGGCTCCGTTGCGCAAGCAAGCGATCACGCGCGGCCTCGGCGCGCTCGAGGCGATTGCGCGCGAGTCGGCCGGACGCTTTCTGGTACGCGATGGTGTGACGTTGGCCGACATTTATCTGGTGCCGCAGCTGTTCTCGGCGCGGCGCTTCGGGGTCGATCTCGAGCCGTTCCCGACCCTCCGTCGCGTCGATGCGGAATGCTCCGCGCTCGCCGAATTCCAGTCTGCTCACCCGAACGCACAGCCGGATTCCGAGCCGCAGGCGTGAGCGCTCGCGGGATGGCTGGCGGGCGAGACGACCGGTAAACTGGGTGACCCTCGACCTTGTGCGCGATGCCCAAGTGGTTCCCATCGTTCAAGCGCGGCGGCGCCGTCGCGGTCGCCGAGAAGGAACCGGTGTCACGCGCGCCGCTGTCGTCGGCCGCCGCGCTCGCGAGCGACGACGACGATCTCGTCGGTAAGAATCTGAACGGCACGTACGTGCTCGAGTCCGTGCTCGGCGAGGGCGGCATGGGCCGCGTGTATCGCGCGCGGCACACGCGCATCGCGAGCAAGCAATTCGCGATCAAGGTGCTGCGGCCCGAATTCACGCGCAATCCCGAGGTGGTCGCGCGCTTTCGGCGCGAGGCGGAGGCGGCGGCGTGCATCTCGCATCCGAACGTGGTCGGCGTCTACGACGTCGACGCGACGCCCGACGGCCATTCGTACCTCGTGTGCGAATACCTGATCGGGCACGATCTCGCGGACGAGATCGCGACGCACGGGCCGCTCGCCATGGCGGAGGCGGTGCACATCGTGGTGCAGGTGTGCAAAGCGCTCGAGGCGGCGCACGCGCGCGGCGTCGTGCACCGCGATTTGAAGCCGCACAACGTGTTCTTGCTGGCGAACGAGCGCGGCGTGATGGCGCCGCGCCCGGCGGTGCGCGTGCTCGATTTCGGGCTCTCGCGCTTCGTCGACGCACCCGGCACGCAGCTCACGCAAACCGGCGTGATCATGGGCACGCCCGCGTACATGGCGCCCGAGCAAGCCGACGGCACGGGCGTCGATCTGCGCACCGACGTGTACGGCCTCGGCGCGGTGCTGTTCGCGGCCGTGTGCGGGCGCCCGCCGTTCGAGGCCGACACGCTGCAGGCCGTGGTGCTCGCCGTCCTCTCGCAAGAAGCGCCGCGCGCGCGCACGATCAACCCCGCCGTGCCGGAGAATCTCGAGCTCGTGATTCAACGCGCGATGTCGCGCCGGCGCGAAGAGCGCTACCAGACGATGGGCGAGCTCCGGCGCGCGCTCGAGCCGTTTCTCGCCGTGGACGAGCTCGAGATCGTCGAGGACGACGGAGCGACGCGCGCGGCCATGCGTTCGTCGCGGTCGCTCCTCGAAGCGGACGCCCGCGCGGTGAGCACGGCGCGCCCGCGCCTCGTTTTTTACGGGGTGCTCGCGCTCGTGCTGCTCATCGCCGGCATCTCGAGCACGCTGCCGGCGCTCGAGCTCGTCACCGGCAAGCTCACGTTCACGCGCCCCGAGGTCGCGCTGTTTCTGGCCGCCGTCGTCGGCACGCTCATCACGCCGACGCTCGTGCTGTTCGCGCGCTTCCGCCGCACGGTGTGGGGCAACCACGCGCGGGTGCTCGGCCTTCTGCACGCCTTGCGCGGCGCGGTCACCGCGGGCGTCCTCAGCTACGGCTTCGCCGCCATCGCCGTCCACTTCCTCGACGACGTGGTCGGCCGCATTTTCACGCTGCCCTGGCTCGGACACACCTCCGGTCAAGCGTGGCCGGGCTGGAACCTCTTGTTCCTCGCGATCGCGCTCGTGACGAGCGGGGTGAGCGGCGCGCGCATCGGCATCGAGCGGCAGAGCTCCGGCATCTTGCGGCGCGTGACGCCGGTCCTCACGTTCGCGGGCGCCGTCGTGTGCCTGTTCATTCTGTACGCGGGGTTTCTCTGGCGCAGTCATTCGCCGCAGCTGAAGGGCACGTCGCGCGACGCCGCGCCCGCCGTGAGCGCGGAAGATCCTCCGGCGCCGCAGCCGTCGGCCGCGCCCGCGGCGAGCGTGGGTTCGGCGCCGGCTCCGGACCCCGGCGCTTCGAGCGCGGCTCTCGCGAGCTCGGCGACGAGCGCCGTCGCGCACGCGCCGACCGACGAGCTCGCGCGCGCCGTGGCGCTCGGTACCGACGGCTTGATTCCGCTCGCCGAGACGTACCCGAAGGACCCTGCGGTGCTGAAGCCGCTCGTGATCGCGTTCGCGAGCCGCTCGACGGGGCTTGCCGACGCGATGAGCGTCGCGACGCGGCTCTTCGACGCCGCGCCCGAAGCGACGGCGGACCCTGATTTGCGCTTTCTCGTCAAGAAGGCGGCCGGCACGCCGGGCCAGGCCTCGAAGCTCGCGCTCGACGCGATGACCGACCACATGGGCAGCGCCGGTCCGGATTTGCTCTACGAGCTGATGCTGAACGACACGAAGACGACGAAACAGGCGCAAGCGCTCCTCGCGTCGAGCGCCGTGCGCGAGCGTGAGACCCCCGCGCTCTCCGTCGCTTACGATCTGCGCAACGCTCAGAGCTGCAGCGCGAAGGTGCCGCTCCTCAAGCGCGTGGCCGAGCTCGGCGACGACCGCAGCATCGCCATCCTCGCGCCCCTGGCCACGGGCAGCAAAAAGGGCTGCGGGAAGAAGAAGAAGGAAGCGTGCCCGCCGCCGTGCGCGGACGAGGCGAAGAAGTTCAACGAGGCGATTTCGAGGATCGTGGCGCGCGGGGGCGCGACGAGGCATTAGCGCCGTCGGCCGCAGCGCCGCGCGATTTCGGGCATCGCCGCGGGCGTCGACTATACTGAAACGCATGCCCGCGCTCGCACCGCTCGGCATTCGGCGCATCGAGGCGCTGCACTACTACGTGCACGATCTCGAGCGCAGCCGCCGCTTCTACACGGAGAAGCTCGACTTCGCGGAAATCGGGGAGAGCGGCGTCGAGCTCGTCGAGGGCGGGCACCAGCGCGCTTCGGTGTTCGAGGCGGGAGGTTGCCGCGTGGTGTGCTCGACGCCCGTCGGCGTCGGCGGTCGCGCGCACCGCTTTCTCCAAAAGCACCCGGACGGCATCGGCAGCATCATCCTCGAGGTCGAGGACGCCGACCGCGCCTTCGAGCTGCTCGAAGGGCGCGGCGGGACGCCGGTGCACGAGGTCGTGACGACCGAAAACAGCGAAGGCGTCGTGAAGACGTTCCTGATCACGACGCCGTTCGGCGACACGACCTTCCGCTTCATCGAGCGCCGCGGCCGCGGGCCGCTCTATCCCGGCTTCGTGCGCCACGACACGCCGCGCGGCGGACGCAACGCGTTCGGCTTCAAGGAGTTCGATCACGTCACGGCGAATTTCGAGACGATGGCGCCCGCCATTCTCTGGATGGAACACGTGCTCGGCTTCGAGCGCTTCTGGCACGTCGAGTTTCACACGGACGACGTGCGGCACCGCGTCGACGAGCAAGGCTCCGGGCTGCGCTCGATCGTGATGTGGGATCCGGCGAGCGGCGTGAAGTTCGCGAACAACGAGCCGTATCGCCCGAACTTCAAGGCGTCGCAGATCAACGTGTTCCACGAGGAACATCGCGGGGACGGCGTGCAGCACGTCGCGCTCGCGCTCGCCGACGTGACGAACGCCGTGCGCGGTCTCCGCGGGCGCGGCGTCGAGTTCATGCCGGCGCCGAGCGCGTACTACCGCATGCTGCCGGAGCGGCTTCAGAGCTCCGGCATCGGCGCGCTCAAAGAGCGGCTGAGCGATCTCGAAGAGCTCGGCATTCTGGTCGACGGCGACGGGCCGGGACGTTACCTCCTCCAAATCTTCTTGAAGGACTCCGCGAACGTCTACGAGAGCCCGGAGGCCGGCCCGTTCTTTTACGAGCTCATTCAGCGCCGGGGCGATCAGGGGTTCGGCGCCGGCAATTTCCGCGCGCTCTTCGAGAGCATCGAGCAAGGACAGAGTAACGGGAGCTCGATCTGATGCTCGAGCGCCGGGCGCTCGGACACGTCCCGAAAAAGCCGCACCTTCGCGAGCGCGTCGACGGCGCGCCGATCTACGAGGAGTGCCTCACCCGCGCGGGCTTCGAGGGCGCGTTTTCGATGCTGTATCACCAGCATCGGCCGCACGAGGCCGAGCCCGTGCCGCTCGAGGAGGGTCCGCGTCCGGTCGAGCTCGCGCCGCCGCGCGCGCTGCTCCGCCGTCATTATCGCTGTCTCGAGCTCCCGCACGGCGCGACGAGCGCGACCGCGCGCACCCCGCTGCTCGTGAATCACGACGTGACGGTCGGCTTTCTCAGGCCGCTCGCCGCCGACGCGCACTATTTCTCGAACGCCGACGGCGACGAGCTTTTTTTCGTGGAGGAGGGAGCCGGCGTCCTGAGGAGCGTCTTCGGCGACCTCGCGTTCGAGCGCGGCGACTACGTGTGCGTGCCGAAAGGCGTGCTCCATCGCTTCCTGCCCGCGCCGGGACTCTCTCAAGCTTGGCTTTGGCTCGAGTTCGCCGGTCCGCTCGGCTTGCCCGCGGCTTACCGCAATCGCGTCGGGCAGCTGCGCATGGACGCGCCGTATTCGCACCGTGACTTTCGGGCGCCCCTGACGGTGGCGCCCCTCGACGAAGGCCTGCGTGACCACGTCGTGAAGCGGCGCGGCGTCTGGCACCGTTATCGGAGCGAACATTCACCGCTCGACGTGATTGGTTGGGACGGAGCCGTGTATCCCTTCGTGCTGCCCATCACGTCCTTCTCGCCGCGCGTCGGGCAGATCCACTTGCCGCCGCCCGTGCACGCGACGTTCGAAGCGCCGGGCGCGCTCGTGTGCAGCTTCGTCCCGCGGCCGCTCGACTTTCACCCCGAAGCGAACCCGATTCCGTACCCGCATTCGTCCGTCGACGTCGACGAAGTGCTCTTCTACGCGAACGCGGCGTTCTCCTCGCGACGCGGCGTCGGCGCGGGCAGCCTTTCGCACCACCCGTCGGGCATCACGCACGGACCGCACCCGGGCGCGTACGAAAACCCGCATCCCGACAGGTGGACCGACGAGCTCGCGGTCATGCTCGATTGCGCCCTCCCCCTCGACGCGACGAAAGCCGCGCTCCCGCTCGAAGATCCGGCGTATCACGCGAGCTTTCGCGGCTGAGAGCGGCTGCGTTCGAGCGCTCGGCCGCCGCCACGAGTGCCGAACCCGAACCTTCCGGCTATGGTGCCCGCCGTGGCGAAGTCGAAGGAAACGCGCAGGCTGGCCGTCGTGGCGGCCGACTTTCACGAAAAACTGACCGACGCGATGCTCGCCGCCGCCTCGGACGAAGCCGCGCAAGGCGGGGCGACCATCATTTCGACGCAGCGAGTCGCCGGCTGCTACGAGGCGCCGCTCGCCGCGGAGCGGGCGCTCAAGAAGCGCAAAGTCGACGCGCTCGTCGTGCTCGGCTGCATCGAAAAGGGCGAGACGTTGCACGGCGAGGTGATGGGACACGTCGTGCATCGCGCGCTCGTCGAAGCGTCGCTTCGCCACGACAAGCCGGTCGGGCTCGGCATCATCGGACCCGGGGCTACGCCGAAACAGGCCGAAGCGCGCAAGGAGTCGACGCCGCGCTCGGCGGTGCGCGCCGTTTTGCGCGCCCTCGCTGCGAGCGGCAAAACCGGTGACGCGGAGTGATTCACATCCGCGCGCGGCAGCGCGGCGAGCGTTCGCGCAGGGCCGCGTCGGCCGCGGCGCGAGCGCCGGGCGGCGCGTTCTTGTCGAGCAGCGGGGCGAGTCGCTTCGCGAGATCGGGCGGCGCGAGATCGCGTAGGGCACCGAGCGCCGCGTAGCCCACGCCGCGATCCTCGACCGACGCCAGCGGGTCGGCGAGCGAACGCGCATGCTTCGTGAGCGAACCGAGCGCGGGAGCGTAACAGAGCGCGCCGAGCGCGCGCGCGGCCGACAGGCGCACCGCGGGCCACTCTTCGTCGTCGTCGAGCCGCTCGAGGACGACGTCGGCGTGAGCGCGCGCGCCCCGAGCGCCGAGCGCCGCGAGTGCCGCCCGCTTGACGATCCAGGAGTCGTCGCCGACCGCGGCGACGAGCCGCGCGTCCGTGTCGGGCGACGGCGGCGCGCCCCCGAGCGCTTCGGCCGCAAGGCCTCGCACGGCGGGCCAGCGGTCTTGCTTGAGCGTCGCCTCGAGCGCGGGCGTCGCGGCGCCGTCCGCCGCATCCGCGAGCGCGTGAGCCGCTTCCATGCGGACGCGCGGATCGGCATCGACGAGCGCCCGGAGGAGCGAGGCTTGGAAGCTGCGCGGGTCGCGCACGGCGTGGACGGCGGCGCCGCGCACGTGGGAGTCCGCGTCGCTCGACATCGCGGCGTCGAGCAGCGAATGCGCCGCGGGCAGTGCCCCCGCGAGCTCGGCGGCGGGTCCGACGCGCAGATAGCGGACCCGGAGCGGCGCGGCCGGCGCGGCAAGGCGGGCGAGCGCTTGCGCCGATTCGGGCAAAAAATCACGCGCGCGCACACCGAGCGCGCGAAGCACGTCGAGGAGCGCGACCTCCGGCGTCGCAGGGTCGGCGAGGACGCGCCGGAGCGCGGGCGCCGCCTCGGGCCGATCCGCCACGCGACCGAGCGCCTGCCGCAACGCCGCGCGCCGCTCGAACGCGGCCGGATCCATCAGCGGCACGAACAGCGCGACCGATTCGGCCGGCGCGATGTCGGCGAGCTCGTCGGTGAGCGTCGTGAGCTCGCGGCCGCGTGCGCTCGCGAGCCGCGGCGCGAGTAACGGCGCCGCTTCGGCGCCGCAGCGCGCGAGATGATCGCGCGCGTGAATGCGCTGCGCGTCGTACGGCCCGAGAAACGCCGAAACGTATGCGGGCGCGCTCGTCGCGCAGGGTGCGGCGTCGAGCACCTCGAGCGCGGCGCGGCGCCCGCCTTCGTCGAGCCGTTCGAAGCCGGCCGCGACCGCGTCGAAAGCCGGCTGCCCGAGCGAACGGAGCACGACCTTGGCGTTCTCCGCCTTCGGACCGCCGCCGGCGAGGTCTCCCACGAGCTCGCCGAGGTTCGCGCCGGCGAGCGCCGTCAGCGCGCTCACTTCGGCGAGCGTCACGTTCACGTCGGGTCGCTCGTCGAACGCCGTGTCGAGCACGACCGCCATGCAGTCGTCCTTGAGCGGCGCGGGAAAGTGCACGCGGTAGCGCGCGCCCGGGTGCGCCCACGCATCTTCCGGCAGCGTGATCGCGAAGAGCTGCTTCGTCGTCGCGAGCCAGAGCTCTTTCGGCGCGGCACCGTGCTCGGGCGTTGCGCGCGCCGGGCGCAGCGCGAACTCCACGCCGTCGACGGCGAGCTCGGCGGGAGCATTGAAGAGCACGAATTCGCCCTTGCCGGAGCCGCCGCGACCTTCGGCCCAGGTCGTCTCGAGATCGCCGTCGGTGAGGGCGGCCGGGTTGCCGACCGCGCTCGACGCGCCTTTCGCGTGGAGGAGCGTCGGCGGGAGCAGCGTGCCGTCGGGAACGCGCTCGGCGGTGAGGCGCACGGCGCGCGCTCGCTCGCTCGCGTCGAGGCGCTGCACCTTGGCGGGCCGCAGCGTGAGATCGCGCGGATCGACTTCGCGCGGCTCGAGAATCGCGGGACGACCGCAGAGCGACAAGTCCTCGCGCTCGTCGCCGATCGCGACGCTGCGGGCGCCGGTTTCGTCGGGGCCGGCGACGACCACCATGCCGCCGTGCCGCTCGCCGTCCTCACCCTCCGCGAGCCCGGTCACGCCCGCGAACAGGACGAGCGGCGTGTTGCCCGCGAGCGGCGCGGCCACCACGGCCTCGAAGCGCCGTTCGGGGCGGTCGCCGGGCACCGTCGCGACGACGACGCGCCGTCCGTTGCCGATGCCCACGATCGCGAGGCGCGTTTTTTCGCGCGAGCCGGGCCAAGCGCGAGGCAGCCCGAGCGCGACGCCGTTCGCGACGCTGCACGGCTCCGCCGCGCACACCGCCGCCCGGAGCTCACCCTGAGCGTCGAACCCGACGGCCAGCGGCGGCTGCCCGCCGCCCGCGCGGGCGACGGCGGGCGGCGCCGGCGCGGCATGCGCGGCGAGCGAAACCAGCAGGGCGGCGGCCGGCGCGGAAAAACCGACGCGCCTCATCGCACCGCCTCCGCAATCTCCGACGGATCGACGCGCAAGCGCGCGAGCACGTCCGCGAGGCGCTTGCGCGGCAACGAGACGCGCGTCGGCATGCCGCCCTCGAGCTCGAAGAGGTCGAGAAAGTTGAGCCCGCTGTCGAAGCGCGCGGCCACGCTCACGTTGTTGCTGTCGAGCACAACGCTCACGCGTTCGCGCTCCTGGCCGAGCAAGAGCAAGAGCGTCTTGTCGATGCGGCCGAAGCCGGCCGTCACGTCGACGAACGCGACGTCGGGCGGGAGCCGACGGTAGGATTGGGCGGCGCGGCGCGTCTCGCGTTCGATCGGCACGAGCTCGTCCCCCGCGCGATCGATCGGCTCCCAGAGCGCGGCGTCTTCGAGTCCGCTCGCGAGGTGCCGCACGATGACGCCCATGAGCGCGTGGTCGTTCGGGCGCGCCCTGAGCGCGCGGTCCATGCGGAGCGCCACGGGGCCGGGCGTGCCGAGGCGCGTGTCGATGGCGCGCGCGTCGGCGTCCGCGCCCGAGTAGGGCTCCGTGCCGCCGCGCAGCCACTTGGCCGCGCTCGCGAGCCCGTCGAAGTCCGTGTGGCACACGATGGTGTCGAGCTTGCCGATGCGCTCGACGAGCGCGGGCGTGATCATCTCCGGGCAGGCGCCGTGCTCGGCTTTCGTGGCGAGCACGAAGCGCGCGTCGCCGGCGTAGCGGGGATGCTCGTCGTGATCGTGGTGATCGACCCAGACGCGCAGCCGGCCGTCGAGGCCCACGATGAACGGCAGCGTGACGCTCTCGAAGCTGCCGCTTCGCCCGCCGACGCCGGCGAACGCGATGTCGAGCACCCCGACGCGCCCGCCGAGGCTCTCGGGTTTGGGCAGCTTGCGCGGTGTTCCGAAGGCGAGGTCGACCATCTAGACTCGAGTTCCCGGGTCCGCGCGGCGCGCTTGAAGTCTCGCCGCGGGGGCGCTCAATCTAGCGCACTCAGCCATGCTCGCTCGATCCGTCACTTTGGTCGTGCTCCTTGCCGCGCCCGTCACCGGGTGCGGGGGCGACGCGACGCCGCCGCCCCAAGAACCCGTACGGCCGGCGCCGATCGTCGCGTGGGCGCCGCCGGCCGTGACCGCTCCGCCGCGGCGCGTCGAGCCGGCGCGCCCCGCGAGCCCCGCCGCGACCACGACCGCGACGCCCGCTCGCGTGCCGGCGCCGCCGAGCGAACCGGGGCAGCGCTGCGTGCTCGACGGTATCGTCGAGTTCGCACCCAACACCCCCATCCAAAACACGGAAGGTCGAGTGATCGGCCGGTTCAGCGGCGGAGCGTCCCACGTCGCCCTGACCGAGCTCACGTTCGGCTCGACCCCTCGCGCGCAGATCGTGACGGGCAACGCGCGTGGCACGTTTCGGTTGCGCGGCTTCGTCGCCGCGTCCGACGTGCCGCTCTTCACGACCGCGAGCGTGCCCGTCGCCGCGGGACACCTCGCCATCGCCGAGCACCGCCGGGTCGCCCTCACGAGCGTGAGCCCCGACAAGCTCAAAATCGAGCACGCCGCCGCGCCGCCGCTCGGCCAGACGTTCACGGCGTGGACCACGTGCAACGCGCTCTCGCTCGTGCCCGGCACGCCGTCCGGTTGGTCGCCGCCCGGTGACGCTCGTGGCTACGCGCTACGCCGGGATTCGCTCGAGCTCCTCGACGCGCCGAACGGCGCCGCGGTCGGCGTCGTGCGCCGCGCACCGGGCGCGCCGAGCGTCTTGTTCTTCGGCGGCGAGCAGAGCGCCGGCTTCGTGCACGTCGAGCGTCATACCGACGTCGACATCGACGCGTGGGTGCGCGCGAACGACGTGGCGGCGTTGCCGCGCGGCGAGACCATGGATCAAGCGGAACCGCCCGTGACCACGGCGGGCGCGCCGCACCTCGCGCTCGCGACCGAGCCGCGCGTCGTCCGATCCACGCGCGAGGTCGCGCTCCGCAGCGAGACCCGCGAGCTCTCGCCGCCGATCGGCGTCATCGGCGCCGACACGGAGACGTACGTCATCGACGTGATGGCGGGTTGGGCGAGCGTGATGCCGAAGGCGATGGACGTGATCCCACCCGACGGCGGCGCGTTTTGGGTCAAAAAGAGCGAGCTCGGGCTCTAGGGCGCTGCGCCGGGCGCGCCTCGAACTCGATTGCCGCATGCGCGGTCCGGCGTTAGCTTCGCGCGCCCGTGCCTTCCGTTTCTCCCGACACGCTGCGCCAAGCGCTCGCGCACCCGCTCGCGACCACCGATTTTCCGACGCTCGGGAAAAAATACGAAGGCAAGGTCCGGGACAATTACACGCTCGCGGACGGACGGCGCGTGCTCGTGACGACCGATCGCATCAGCGCGTTCGATCACGTGCTCGGCACCTTGCCGCTCAAGGGTCAGGTGTTGAACTTCGTCGCGGCGTGGTGGTTCGAGAAGACGCGACGGCTCGCGCCGAACCACGTGCTCGGCGTGCCGGATCCGAACGTGCTCCTCGCGCGTGAATGCAAGCCGCTCCCCGTCGAAATGGTCGTGCGCGCGTACCTCACGGGCACGACGTCGACCAGCATTTGGGTGCATTACGAGCGCGGCGCGCGTGAATTCTGCGGCCACCGGCTGCCGAACGGCATGAAGAAGCACGAGCGGCTGCCCGAGCCGCTGCTCACGCCGAGCACGAAGGCCGCGCACGGCGATCACGACGTGTCCGCTTCGCGCGCCGAGATTTTGAAGCTCACCGGCATGCCCGCCGCCGAATTCGATCGCGCCGCCGAGATCGCGATGGCGCTCTTTCGCGAAGGCCAGCGCGTCTGCGCCGCACGCGGGCTCATCCTCGTCGACACGAAGTACGAGCTCGGCAAGACGCCCGAGGGCGAGATCGTCGTGATCGACGAGATCCACACGCCGGACTCGTCGCGCTTTTGGTACGAAAAGAGCTACGCGGAGCGCTTCGCCGCCGGCAAAGATCCGGAGAGCTTCGACAAAGAGTACGTGCGCCGCTGGCTCGTCGAGCAGGGTTTTCGCGGCGACGGCCCGATCCCGCCGATCCCGGACGACGTGAAGATCGAAGCCGTGCTCCGCTACATCGAAGCCGTCGAGCAGATCACGGGCGAGGCCTTCGTGCCGAACCTGGAAGATCCCACGGCGCGGCTCCGCCGAAACCTCGCTCCGCTCCTCGGCGGCTGATCGCGCCGTCCGCCGATCGGCGCTACGCTCGGACGATGCCGAATCAGGGTCTCTACATCGTCGGCGCGGCGCGCACGCCGATCGGCGCCTTTCTCGGCGGTCTCTCGAGTCTGCCGGCGCCGCGCCTCGGCGCGGTCGCGATCAAGGCGGCGCTCGAGCGCGCGGCGGTACGCCCCGAGCTCGTGGACGAAGTCTTCATGGGCAACGTGCTCTCGGCGGGCGTCGGCCAAGCGCCGGCGCGCCAAGCCGCGATTTACGGCGGCTTGCCGAACACGGTGCCCTGCACGACCGTCAACAAAGTCTGTGGCTCCGGCTTGCAGGCGGCGGTGCTCGCGGGGCGCTCGCTCCTGCTCGGGGACGCGGACATCGCGGTCGCGGGCGGCATGGAATCGATGTCGAACGCGCCCTATTACCTCACGGACGCCCGGCGCGGTTATCGCCTCGGCGACAACAAGATCGTCGACGGCATGATGTTCGACGGGCTCTGGGACCCGTACAACGAGTTCCCGATGGGCAAGGCGGGCGAGCTCTGCGCGCGCGAGTACGGCTTCGGTCGCGAAGCGCAGGACGCCTTCGCGACCGAGAGCTACCGCCGCGCGAACGCGGCCATCGCGAGCGGCGCGTTCAAGCCGGAGATCGTGCCGGTCTCGCTGCCGCAAAAGAAGGGCGAGCCGCTCCTCGTCGACACCGACGAAGAGCCGGGGCGCGGCGATCCGGCGAAGTTCTCGAAGCTCCGACCGGCGTTCGACCCGGAAGGCTCGATCACCGCCGGCAACGCCTCGAGCATCGACGACGGCGCGGCGGCGGTCGTGCTCGCGACGGAAGCCGCCGCGGAAAAGCACGGCCTCGAGCCGCTCGCGCGCATCGTGGGCTGGGGCGTCGCGGCGCAGGCGCCCGAGTGGTTCACGACGGCGCCCGCCAAGGCCATCAAGAGCACGCTCGCCCGCCTCGAGCTCAAGCCCGGCGACATCGATCTCTGGGAAATCAACGAAGCGTTCTCGTGCGTCACGCTCGCCTGCGCGCGCCTCGCCGGCATCGATCTCGAGCGCGTCAACGTGCGCGGCGGCGCCGTCGCGCTCGGGCATCCCATCGGCGCCTCGGGGGCACGCGTGCTCGTCACTCTCCTTCACGCCATGAAGGATCTAGGAGCGCGCCGCGGGCTCGCCACGCTGTGCATCGGCGGCGGCGAGGCCGTGGCCATGGTCGTGGAGCGGAGCTGAGCGCCGCCGTGGCACCGAAGCCGAGCGCAGCCGCATTTTCGCCCGAATTTCAGCGAGCCTTCGTGGCCGTTCGTTATTTTTTGGGGGCGCGCGGTGAGGAGCTCGGGGCGCCGCTCGGTGACGCGACCGCCGCCGCCGTGACGGAGCAACGCCTCGCGCATCCCGATCGCGAACGGCGCGCCGAGGCGCTCGCCGCCGAAATCGGCCGCGTGGTGCGCGCGCTAGAGGCGAGGGTTTTTCGATGAAGCTCGGCTTCGGTCGCGTCGTCCCCGCGGCGCCCGACGACGAACGCACGACGGCGCCGCGAGCCGTCGCGCGCCGGCCCGCGCTCGCTCGCGTCGTGCCCGAAGCCGTCGTCGAGGCGAGCGAGCGGGCACGCGACATCGTGGCCCGCGCCGAGGCCGCAGCCGCCGCCCTGCTCGCGGACGCGGCAGCGCGCGCCGCCGAGCTCGGCACGGAGCTCGCTGCTCGAGCTCGGAGCGACGCCGCGTCGGCGCTCGCCGCGCGCGAGCTCGCCGTCGCCGCGCGTGAAGACAACGCGCGTGAGCGTCACCTGGACGACAGCGTCGCGCTCGCGCGCCTGCTCGCCGAGCGCCTCCTCGGCGAGGCCCTCCGCGCCGACCCCGCGCGCGTGGTCGCGCTCGCGCGCCAGGCGCTGACCGAGGCGCGCGGCGCGCGTAAAATCACGCTTTCCGCGCATCCGGACGACGCGCCGCTGCTCGAGCGCGCGCTCGCGGCCGGCGAGCTCGTGCCGCCCGTCCTCGTGGCGGTCGATCCGAAGCGCCGGCGCGGGAGCCTTCGCCTCGACACCGAGCTCGGCACACTCGACGCCGAGCTCGCCCCTCAGCTCGATCGCCTCGCCGAGAAACTCCGCGAGGCGCTGCGCCATGCCTGACGCCGCCGGCCCGCCCGAACCCGCCCCGCACGCCGACCCGCCGCGCCTCGCGCGCCCGACCTGGCGCGACGTCCGGCTGAACGTGCTCCTGTTCGTGCTCACGGTGGTCAGCGTCTTCGACACGGGCGCCATCGACGAAGCCGCCGAGCACGGCACGCCGTATCGGCTGCTCGACGGCTGGAAGTTCGCCGTGCCCCTGCTCGCGATCCTCCTCGCGCACGAATTCGGCCACTACTTCACGTCGCGCTACCACCGCGTGCCCGCTTCACTGCCCTATTTCATCCCGCTCCCGCGCCTCGGTCCGCTCGGCACCATGGGCGCCGTCATCTCGATGCGCGACACCATTCGCTCGCGCAACGCTCTCCTCGATGTCGGGGCGTCCGGCCCGCTCGCCGGGCTCGCCGTCGCGATCCCCGTGCTCTTCTGGGGCATCGCGCATTCACCCGTCGAGGTGAATCACGGCGAGTACTGGCAAGAAGGCCAGAACATCCTCTACTCGCTCATCAAGTGGCTCGTGCACGGGAGGATCCCCGCGGGCCACGACGTGCACCTCCATCCGGCTGCGTTCGCGGGCTGGGCGGGCCTCTTGCTCACGCTGATCAACCTCGTGCCGTTCGGACAGCTCGACGGCGGCCACGTCGCGTACGCCCTCTTCGGCGAGCGCCAGAACCGCTTCGCGCCCTGGTTTCGCTGGGCGCTCCTGCCGCTCTGGCTCCTGAATCTCGGCTGGTTCCTCTTGCCCGCGCTCGAAAAAACGCGCGACACGCTGCACGTCGCGACGGCGATCGGCAACTCGCTCTTCTGGCTCGAATGGTTCGTGCTGCTCGGCGTGCTCGCGCGCTTTTCCGGGCGCGATCACCCGCCGGTCGAGCCCGGCGCGCTCAGCGGCTGGCGCAAGGCCATCGCGTGGCTGACGCTCGCCGTCTTCGTCGTGCTGTTCATGCCGACGCCGCTCTCGCACGTCGTGCCGTGAAGGCACCTCAGCGCTTGGGCGCGTACTTCTGCTTGAGCGCGGCGCAAACCGCCGCCGGCGTGTAGCGGCTCACGTCGCCGCCGTAGCGGGCGATCTCGCGCACGAGCGAGGCCGAAATGAAGCCGTACGTCGTGCGGGTCGGCAAGAAGACGGTGTCGATTTCCGGCTTCAAATCCGCGTTCGCGTGCGCAATCTGAAGCTCGTACTCGAAGTCCGACCCGACGCGCAGCCCGCGCACGACGACGCGCGCCCCGACCCGCTTGCCGTAATCGACGAGCAAGCCGTCGAAGCTCGCCACCGAGACGTTCGAGAACGGCGAGCAAATGTGCGTGAGCAGCTCGAGCCGCTCCTCCACGCTGAAGAGCGGCGAGCGTGTCGGATTCGTGCCGACGGCGACGATGAGGCGCGGGAAGAGCCGCGCGGCGCGCTCCACCAAGTCGAGGTGACCGTACGTCGGGGGATCGAAGCTGCCCGCGTAGAGCGCGAGGTCGACGCCTTCACTCATGGCTTCTTCGGGGCCGGCGCGGGGGCTGCTTTCGGCGCAGCGGGCGGCTTGGCCGCCGGCACCTTGCCGGCTTTGACGCCCTTGCCCTTCACGGGCGGCGTGTCGTCGTCCGAGTCGTCGTCGGCGGCGTCCGCCGAATCGTCGCTGTCGTCGAGCGGCACGTCGGTGTCGGCCACGTCGATCGGCGGGGGCGGCGCGAGCGCTTCGGGCGGCAAATCCTCGAGCCACATGCTGCGGCCGCCGTCGATGAGCGTCACGCGGAACGACGCGAGCAGCCCCGAGCCGACGAGACCGTCGATGTCCATCCCGAGCCCATCGCCGCGCTCCTTGATGGCCGTGTCACCCTCGAGCCCCGGAACGTGCGGCACGTCGAACGCGCCGAGCCGAAGCGACGGAATCACGCCCTCGCGCAGCGACCCCGAGTTCGGCAGCTCGCGCAGGCTCGCGACCGGCACGCCGGCCTTCGCCCACGCCGAGCCCGCGAGCGCGACCGGATACGTGAGCGACGTGTCGATGAGGAGCGAGCAGGGCGGCGCCGCGTCACCGGTGCCGAGCGCGCCGCGGACCAGCATGCCGCCGCCGCGCGCGTAGCTCAGCCGCACGGTCGTCGCCGCGGGCGGCGGCGGTGGCTCGAACGTGCGCACGACGAATTGGCCGCCGGCGAAATCGATCGTCGGGTGCAGGTGGCGGAGCAGGTTCACGCCGAGCAGGATCTTGATCGGCGCGTTCACCTGCTTCGAGAGGCCGGAGAGATCCTTCGCGAGCACCGGAACGTCGCGAACCTCGATTTTTTCGCCGAAACGCAGCGAGACCCAGGACGGCTCGGCGTCCGCGCCGGCGTCGATCACGGCCTCGGCCGTGCCGGTCGCGATCATCCCGAGCGCCGGATCGCCGTCGATTTCCACGGGGACGATCATCGAGGCCGAGCCGGTGCGCGGCATGTCGGTCACGGCGAGCAAGCCGCCACTCATGTCGAACGGCTTCCGCCCGACCCCGCGCCGCGCAAGCTTCACGATCTCGACGGCCCAGCCGTCCTTCACGTCCGGGTCGCGGAGCAGCGCGTCGAGCTCGTCCGCGGCGCTCTGCACGTCGCCGCGGTACCAGAGCGCGCGACCCCGCACGCCGCGTGCGTCGGCCGAATTGAGCCCCTTCAGGACCTGGAGCGTGCGGTCGTAGTCGAGCCGCGCGAGCGACACGCGCCCGGCGAGCAGGCGCGTTTCCGGCTGCTCCGGCGCGGCACGCAGCGCGTTCTCGACGGCGAGCTCGGCGTCTTCGAGGTCGCCGGCCTTGTAGCTCGCGGCGCCGCGCTCGTACCAACGCTTGGCGACGGGCGGAAACTGCGCCTCGGGGGTGGTCGAGGCGCAAGCGGTTGAGAGCGGAGCGACCGCTGCGAGCGCGAGAGCCGCGCGCAGGGCGAAAAAGCACGATTTCGTCACGGGGGTGCTGCTGTGTGGGGCCTGGCTGATAGCTCACAACGGGCTCAGCGCCAACGTGATGCGTGGCCCCGCTCGGGCATGCCTCGGAAAATGCTAGCCTGTTCACCCGTGCACGTGGAAAGTCCGAGCATGGCCGAAGGGCGGGACGTACTGAGCCTCCCGGTCTTGCTCCTGAATCGGCACTTCGTGCCGGTGAGCGTGGCAACGGCACGACGAGCCTTCGTTCTTCTGTACGGCGGCGCCGCTCGGGCGCTCGACGACGACGGCGACACCTACGATTTCGACACCTGGTTTCACTTGCCCCTGCGCGGCACCGACGATCCGCTGCCCGTGGTCGGCGGCGCGGTGCGGGTGCCGCGCGTGCTGCACCTCACGCGCTACGAGCGGGCGCCGCGCTTCACCGTGCGCCTCACGCGGCGGAATCTGATGATTCGCGATCAGTACCAGTGTCAGTACTGCGGCAAGCGGCCGAGCCAGCGTGATCTCAATCTCGATCACGTCGTGCCTCGCTCGCGCGGCGGGCAGGACTCGTGGGAAAATCTCGTCGTCTCGTGCCGCGTGTGCAATCTGAAGAAGGGCCGCCGCACGCCGCAGGAAGCCGGCATGCTGCTCCTCCGCACTCCCCACGTGCCCAAATGGTCGACGGCGACGCAAATCTTGCTCGTGACGCGCCAGCCGTACCGGCAGTGGGAGCCGTTCCTCAAAGCAGGCTGAGCGCCTTTTCGGCCGCTCGCGCCGCTACCGACGCTTCTTCGCGCTCTCCGCTGCGGCTGGCGCTCGGTCCCGAGCTTCGCCTACGATGAGTCGGATGACTCGCTCGGTGCCCTGGCTCGTCGTGTCACTCTCCCTCGTCGGTTGCGGCGGTTCGACGCCCGCGCCCGAAACTCCCGCGCCGGCTGCGGCGGCGCCCGCGCCTGCAGCCGACGCTCCCACGGCCCCGCCCGCCGCCAGTGCGGACAAGCCCGCCGCGGAAGGTTGGGAGGGTGAAGGCGAAGCCAAGGACGCGAGCACGGGCGCTCCGCCCCCGCCGGAAGCGAAACCCGCTCCGGGCGCCGCGCGCGGCAAGACCGAGACGCGCACCATCGAGGTGATCCAGAAGATCGTGAAGGACCACCGCCAAGCGGTGCGCGACTGCTACGACAAGGCGCGCAAGGACATCCCGTCGCTCCAGGGCGACATGATGATTCACTTCGTCCTCGACCCGGACGGCAAGGTGAAGAGCATCGAGCTCAACCAAGAGCGTTCGACGCTGAAAAACCCCGACGTCGTGAACTGCGCCGTCAGCACGATCAAGGGCCTCACGTTCCCGCCCTCGTCGCGCGGCATGGAGTCCGTCGTGAACTATCCGTATAACTTCATGCCGGGCGGCCCCCCGCCGCACTGAGCCCTCCGCGTGTCATGACGCTCAGCCTAGGCGCACCGCGTCGCTCGCAGCCGTCGTACGGCGCGTCGAACGACGCGTACGCCGATCTCTTGAGCGGCACGCGCCGGCTGCAGAAAGAGCAGCGGGCGGCGCGCGAGGCGTGGCTCGCCGATCTCGCCGTCGACGGCCAAGACGAGCTCTTGTTCGAGCTCGAGGTGCTGCTCAAGGCCGCGGCGTGCTTCTCGAACCCGCGCAACCATCCGGGACCTTCACGCCGCTCGGCGGTGGTCGCGCACGATTTCAGACCGGCGCTCCAGATCTTCCGCGACGGCCTGCAGCGCGCCATCGCGCTCGCGCGGCAGCTGCTCGGTCCGCTCGATCGCGCGTACGTCTTCCACCGTTATCTCGAGACGGTGTTGCCCGAAGACAGCGCGCGCGCCCGCCTGCTCGCCGAAGGCACGGCTCAGCAGACGCCGGCCGGCAGCCTCATCACGTTGCGCCAAGGGCTCACCGGGACGCTCGAAGTGATCGAGGGCGTGCTCCGCGTTCAGCGCGTGCCGTTCCGGCTGTTTCACGCGCTCCTTTCGACGGTGTACCGCGAGGTCGATCGCAGCACCTTCTTCAATCCCCTGAGCGCGCTCGAATTTCGGCCCGAATTCGATCGCATCAAGTCCGCCCAAGTACTCGACCTCATCCGCAGCATGCCCGGCGTCGAAGCGCACCGGCTCGTGGCGCTCACGTTCCTGTCGCTCTTCCGCATGCTCCGCTACCTCACGCTGCTCGATCGCATGGCGCGCGAGCCGTCCACGCGGCGCCAGCACGTGGGGAGCGCCTACCTCGTGCTCAGCGTGCTGCGTTCGGACGCGCGCGCGCTCAGCGATCACCTGCGGCAGCGCGCGGGAGCCCTGCTCGCCGAAGGCTTCGAGCGCGATCTACTCAAGGTGCGCGCGGCCGAGCTCCGGCAGAAAGCGCCGGCCCTGCGCGCCTCGGGCCACCATCTGATCGGCATCAAGAGCGCGCTCGAAGGCATCGCCGGCAATCTGCGGCTCGAGCTCAGGCGCGCCTTTCAGCACGACTTGCCCGAACCCCTCTCGCAGAGCGGCCCCGACTTTCGACAAGCGCTCGGCGCGACCGTCGAGAATCTGCGCCCCGCACTCCAGAATTCGATTCTGTTCTTGGGCAAGTCGCTCGGCGTGAGCCTGCAGCAAGGCGGCGTCTTCGACGATCTCGCCGCACGGCGCGAGACGAGCGAGCGCCTGCGTCGTGACGTCTGGATGTTCGCTCAGATCGTGCGCGCCTTCTCGACCAAAGCGCAGCACTCGCCGACCGAAGACGGCTGGGCGCCGCTCCACGGCTTTCAATACGTGCGCGAGTTCCTCGCGTACTTCCGCGCGATGGGTTACCCGCTCCTCCGCGCCGCGGATTATCCGCGCATCGACCTCTTCATGGCGGCGATGGCGCGCCTCGAAGACACCGATCTCGTCGATCCGGCACGGCTCGAGGACGCCATCGACGAGTGCGTGGCGTTCCACGGCTTTCTCACGCAGCTCTTCGACGACATCTCGAAGCGCGACGAGCTGTCCGGCGTGAGCTTCGATCGCCGCGCGGCCGCGAGCGTGCTCAAGCTCTACCTCGGCGACTAGCCGCTCACGGGCGACGGCACCGATCGGTTCGATCGGGGAACGCTCCGTGAGTTTCTTGCCGGGCACGCCGTCGAGTGCGCTGAGGTCGCCTCGACTGGCGTGCCCGGCTCCCCACGCTGAGTCAGCGTGGCGGCCCTGCGCCCGAATCGGTCACGGACGCGAGAGGGCTCTCTCCAAATTGGCCCAGCGAACGGCGGTCAACGACCGCGCCCGCCGGAGGTTGACTCACTTGGCCTTCTTGGCGCGGCGCTTTGCGCGGCGCTTGCCCTTCTTCTTCGCAACCTTCGGAGCAGCCTTCTTCGGAGCCTTACGAGCAGTCTTCGAACGGGTCTTCTTTGCAGCCATTTTCTTGATGCCTCCCTTTGGCGGGGTCAGTTACGAGCCGAGCCCCTAGGGTATGTTGCAAGACGTATATTGCCACGTAATGGTACTTGTCAACGAAAAAACTTCACGTGCGTGCGTTCGCCCCCAGCTCCAGGCTCGATTTGACCATGCAAAGATTGCGTGGGGAGCGCTTGTCTAGTACCGGCTATTCGGCCGTTTTGAGGCGCGATCGTTTCTTGGCGCTTCCGTGAAAACCTGTGGCGCCTCGGGCACTTGACGCGTCACCCCCCCGTGATCTCTAAGGGGCTTCGAGGCGCTTCTAGCCTCCACGAAAAAACTGAGGACTCTGCCCCATGTTCGAAGTCCGTCGCCTCTCCCAATGCACCGCTCTTCTGCTCACGTTGGCTACCGCTGCATGCGGCTATTCGCAGGAGGAGTGGGACGCGAAGGTGCGTGAGAACGACAGCCTGCGCGACCAGCTGACGACGGAGCGTCAAGCACACAAGAAGTGCGAAGCCGACAACACCGCGGCAAACCAGCAGATCGACGAGCTCAAGCGTCAGCTCACCGAGCGCGGCGTGAACCTCGACAACATGACCGCGAGCCTCGCCGAACAGAAGAAGGCGCTCGACGAGTACGCGCGACGCACCGACCAACTCGATCAGATCCGCAAGCGCTTCGAGCTCCTGCAGCAGAAGCTCCAGGCGCTCACGCAACTCGGTCTGCAGGTCGAGGTCCGGAACAACAAGATGTTGATCCGGCTCCCGGGCGACGTGCTCTTCGATTCCGGCTCCGACAAGCTGAAGAAGGAAGGCAACGAGATCCTGCTGAAGGTCGCCGACGTGATCCGCACCGACGCGGATCTGTCGAAGCGTCACTTCCAGGTCGCGGGCCACACCGATTCGAAGCCGCTCGCGGGCGGCCCCTTCCGCGACAACTGGGGCCTCTCTGCGATGCGCGCGCGCTCGGTGCTCGTGCTCCTCACGACGCCGACGGACCAGAAGGGCGGCGGTCTCACGCCGTCGAATTGGAGCGCGTCGGGCTACGCCGACACCGACCCGGTCGCGAGCAACGAGACCGAAGAGGGCCGGCAGAAGAACCGCCGTGTCGAGCTCGTCGTGCAGCCCGACATGTCCGAGATGCTAAACCTCAAGACGATCGCGACGAAGTAGCGCGTCGCGCGACGAGAGCAGGCATGCCGTGCCTGGGCGAACGCGTCGCGACGCTCGATATCGGCACGAATTCGGTCCTTTTGTTGATCGCCGAGGCGACGGCGGAAGGACCGCGTGCCGTGCTCGAGCGCGCCACGATCACGCGACTCGGTGAGGGCGTCGACCGCACGCGCACGCTCGCTCCGGCGGCGCGCGCGCGCACGCTCGAGTGTCTCGCCGGTTATGCGGACGACATGCGGCGCCTCGGCGTCGTCGCGTGCCGGGCGGTGGGGACGAGCGCGCTCCGCGACGCGGCCGGCGGCGGCGACTTCACGCGCGAAGCCGAAGCGGTGCTCGGCGTGGCGCCGCAAGTCATCGCGGGTGAGCGTGAAGCGGCGCTGACGTTCCGCGGCGCCCTCTCGGGACTCTCGGCGCGCGGCCCGGTCACCGTGTTCGACGTGGGCGGCGGCAGCACCGAAATCGTGAACGGCACGCGCGACGGCGGCGCGCGCGTCGACGCCGCGGTGAGTCTCGACATCGGCAGCGTGCGGCTGTTCGAGCGCCACGTGCGGAGCGATCCCGCGACGCCCGACGAGCTCGCGCGCGTGCGCGCGGACATCGACGGCGCGCTCGCCGCCGCACCGCGCGCGACGGGTCCGCGCGTTCTCGTCGGAGTCGCCGGCACCGTGACGACGCTCGCCGCGGTCGCGCTCGAGCTCGACAGCTACGATCCGGCGCGCGTGCACGGCAGCGTGCTCGCCTTGGCGCGCGTCGAGGAGCTCGCGCAGCGACTCGGTGCGTTACCGCTCGCCGCGCGGAAGACGCTGCGCGGCCTCGAACCGAAGCGAGCCGACGTCATCGTCGTCGGCTCGCTCATCGTCGAACGCGTGATGCACTTCATGCGCGCGAGTGAGCTCGTCGTTTCCGATCGCGGCGTCCGTTGGGGCCTCGCCGAAGAGCTCGTCGAGACTCTCACCTGAGCGAGTCCCGGGTGGCGCACCTCGGCCCGCGTCATGAGACCAGAACGCGCCGGTTCGCTCTTGGTACACCCGCGCGCCGAGGTCCTTGGGCAGAAGCGGAAAAAGTTCGCCAAGCGCCTAGCAAAGACGCGCTGCCGCCGACTACTGAACACCTGAAAAACCTGCTGGAACGAGCGCTGGGACCGGTTGCGCCTCGGCGGATTCCGAGTCAGAGTAAGTAGGCTCTAGGAGTTGACAGATTCGCTGTGTGCTACTAGAGTGCCGCCCCTGGCGAATTCTGACCAGAGCTCGGGCAGACGCCGAGAGCCTGGGAGAGCCGTGGCAGGAAACCCGCAAGTCACAGAGCGGAGACCTGAATTCGCCAGGATCAGGAATTGAATCTTAGGTTCGACCGTTCATGCCCGGACCCCCTCGGGCTGCGTCGGTACGAGCGCTTGCAGTCCCCCAGCCCAAGTTTCTCGGGAGCGTAGCCAATACCGGACGCTCCACTCAGTCACAAAGAGGAGCCCCTCATGCAGTCCAGCCAGGAAGAGTTCAAGGTCGGCGATAAGGCGGTCTACCCCGCGCAAGGCGTTGCGGAGGTGATCAGCATCGACGAGAAGGATATCGCCGGGCAGCGCCAGCGCTTTTATGTTCTCAGGATCCTGGACACGGACCGCAAGATCATGGTGCCGGTCTCGAACGCGAATGCCGTCGGGCTGCGTCAGGTCATCAGCGAGCAGGAGATCCGCGAGATTTTCGACATCCTGCGCGAGCGGACGATCGGGTTCGACACGCAGACGTGGAACCGCCGGTACCGCGGCTTCATGGACAAGATCAAGACGGGTTCCATCTACGACGTCGCCGAGGTGCTGCGTGACCTCTATCGCCTCAAGGCGAACAAGCAGCTCTCGTTCGGCGAGCGCCGCATGCTCGACACGGCCCGCACGCTGATCGTCAAAGAGATCGCGATTGCGCGCAAGCAGACCGAAGAAGCGGTGAAGACGGAGATCGAAGCGATCTTCTTCTCGAACTGAGCGTCCCTTCGCTCGAGCGCGACGGCGCGTGCTTCACGAGAGCACGCGCCGTTCGTGTTTTGTGCGCACGGCTCGCACCGCGTCACTTCGGGGGCGCGTGGTCCGCGCCGCTCGCGCCGCGTCACTTCGGGGGTGCGTGGTCCGCGCCCACGCGCGCCGCGTCACTTCGGGGGCGCGTGGTCCGCGTCGGCGCTCTCGTCGCGACGTTGGATCGGCGGCAGCGGCGGCAAGACGAGCACGACGCGCCAATGGCCGTCTTCGCGCACGCACTTCACCTCTTCGCGCTGCGTGGGCTCCTCGCCGATGGCGGTGACGACGGCCCACTCGCCGTCGATGTGCGCGGTGTAGCGCTTCGGCAAGAAGCTCAGCCAGAAGCGGCTCGGCGCGAGCATGGCCTGCGGAGCGAGCTCGCGGCCGGCGACGGCGCTCGCGCGCTTGGCGCGTTCCGCGAGGGAACGCTTCGCGTCGCTCCACAAGAGCTCGTAGGCGTCGCGAGCGGCTTTGGGGTCGCCGTGCACGCGCTGCATGCGCGCGACGAACTCTTCGACGACCTCGTCCGGCCCCGCGTCGACCGCGTCCGCCTGGCAAGCCGCGGCGCCGAGCACGAAGAGCACGACGGCGGCGCGGCGACCGAAGCGTGACGGCGCGCCGGGAAGCGCTCGCTCGGAGGCCGACATGCGCCCGCACGTAGCCGCTCGGCGAGGGATCCGCAAGGCGGGCCCACCGAGTAGCCGGCGGCCGTCGCCCAAAATTTGGCCGCGGCAGCAGCCGCCTCGTTACGATCGTCGCACGCCATGCGTGTCTCGAATCCCGGCGTTCGCCTGGTTTGGCCCGGCCGTTCGGCGCCGAGCGCGGCTCCCGTCGGAGAGCTCCGGCACCGGCGCGGCGCCGACGCCCGCGTGCGACTGATCCACGGCGACAACGCCGCCACGTTGCGCGCGCTCGCCGCGAGCGGCGTGAGGGTCGCGTTCGCCTACCTCGACCCGCCGTTCTTCACCGGTCGCGAGCACACGCTGGTCGAGCGCCGCAACGGCCGCGCCGATCCGCAGACGCGCGCGCACGCGTTCGACGATCGCTGGGACAGCCTCGAAGCGTACCTCGAGTCGCTCGTCGAGCGCGTCGCGCTCGCTCGTGAGCTCCTCCTGCCGGAAGGCTGCCTCGTGTTGCACGTCGATCCGCGCACGAGTCACTACCTGAAGGTGCTGTGCGACGAGATCTTCGGCGCCGCGTCGTTCGCGAGCGAGATCGTCTGGCGCTACCGGCGCTGGCCCTCGAAAACCCGGAATTTCCAGCGCGTTCACGACGTGCTGCTCCGGTACGTGCGGGACCCCGAAGCGGTCCCGCGTTTTCGCCAGCTCTACGAGCCGCTCGCGGCCTCGACGCTCGCGACGTGGGGCGATCGCAAGCAGCGCGCCGTCGTCGACGGGAGCGGGCGCCGTTTGCGCTCGAGCTCGACCGCCGAACGGACGCCGGGAACGCCGCTCGGCGACGTCTGGGACATCGGCATCGTCGCGCCCGTCGCCAAGGAGCGCACGGGCTACCCGACCCAAAAACCCGAAGCGCTGCTCGAGCGCCTGATCACGAGTTGCACCGACCCGGGCGACCTCGTGCTCGACCCGTACCACGGCAGCGGCACGACCGGCGCCGTCGGCGCGCGACTCGGCCGGCGCGTGATCGGCGTGGACGCGAACCGCCGCGCGCTCACGATCGCGCGCCGACGCCTCGCCGCGCTCGGCATCGATCCCGTGGAAGAGCGCTTGATCGAGCCGGACGAAGCCGCTCCGAGCACGCCCGACGACGACGAACTCGGGCTTTCCGAAGCCGGGTAACGCCGCCGGATCCGTGGTAGATCGCGGAGCCATGCCGTCGAAGCGAACGCTTTCCTTCGTGCTCTTGCTCACGTCCACCGCCGCCACCACGGCTTTCGCGGCGGACCAATCGGCGGTGATCGTGACGGTCGGGAACGCGACGATGACCGAGGAAGCGGTGTCTCGCCGGATCGCGGCGCTGCCGCCCTACCAACTGGCGCGCTACGGCAAGACGGCGAGCGAGCAGAAGAAGAACTTCGTCGAGCAGGTGCTCGTGCCCGAGATGCTTTACGGGGAAGAGGCGAAGCAGCGCAAGCTCGACGAGACGCCGGGCATGCAGGACCGACTCCGCGAAGCGCTGCGCGACGCCCTGGACCGCAACCTGCGTGAAGAAGCGCTCGCCAAAGACCCCGTCACCGACGCGGACATCAAGCAGTATTACGACGAGAACAAAGCGCGCTTCGAGACGCCGAAGCGGCTCCGCCTCTGGCGCATCCAGGTCGCGGACGAAGCGACCGCGAAGGACATCATCGCGCAATCGAAGGGGACGGACGGCCCCAAACACTGGGCCGATCTCGCCCGGGACAAGTCGCTCGACAAGGCGACCGCGCAGCGCGGCGGCGAGCTCGGCTTCGTGCGCCAGGACGGCAGCACCGACGTGCCGAGGATCTCGGTCGACCCGGCGGTCTTCGCGGCCGCGGACAAGGTGACGGACGGCGCGCTCGTGCCGCAGCCGATCAAAGAAGGCGATCGCTTTTCGGTGATTTGGCGGCGCGGGAGCGTCGAAGCGTCGAAGCGAACCGTCGAGGAAGAGTCGACGTCGATCCGACAGATCCTCGAGCGGCGCCGCGTCGACAAAGCGCGCCAGGATTTGATCAGCCAACTTCGCAAAGATCACGTGACGGAGGAGCACCCGGAGCTGCTCTCGAACATCGATCCGCAGATGTTCGGCTCGCCGCCGCGCCGCGACTTCGGGCGCGACGGCGGCGTGCGTCGCATGCATCACGAGGGTCCGCTCGGCGGCCCGCTCGGCGCGCCGATGGGCGGGCCGCGCACCCCGCGTCCGGACGGCGAAGACAACCGCTGAGCGCCGGTTTTACGGCGCGTCCGGCAACACCCAGCCGAGCGTCTTCAAGACGGCGCGGAACGTCCGTTCTTCGTCCTGGGCACGCTGGTAGAACGTGATGAAGCGCTCCGCGTCGCCGCGCGTCGCCGCGTCCGTCGCCTGTTCGTAGCTCTCGAGCACGAGCAGGAGGTGCGGGTGCGCCATCACGACTTCCTTCGGCACGGTCATGTCGTCGGCCGCGGCGAGCCGTGCCTGCGCGAGCCGATGAATCACGGCGGCGAGCTCGCGGTCGGCCACGCGCGCCCGCAGGTAGTTGGCCTCGCGCGTCGCTCCGGCGATGAGCACCGCGGCGCGGTTCAGGTACGTGCCGGCCGAGGCCGGCCCCGCGAGGAGCAGGACCGCAGCCGCCGAGAGGACGGCGAAGCTTCGGCGCGTCACCCGCAACGGAGCCATGTCAGCGCCGTTCCGCGCGCCCGGACGGCGGCGGCTCGCTCTTGGACGGCAGATGCTCGAGCGCCACGGCCGCCGCGGCCTGCTCGGCGACGCGCTTCGAGCGCCCGTCGCCTTCGGCGAGCACCACGCCGCCCCCCGACACACGGACGCGAAAGCGCGGCTCATGGGACGGCCCGCTCGTCTCGACGAGCTCGTAGTGCGGGGCCGACTTGCCGAGCGCTTGGAGCCGCTCCTGAAGCTCACTCTTCGCGTCGCGCAGGGCGAGCGGCCCGGCGAGCTCCATGCCGTGGCGCACGATGACGGCGCTCAAACGCCGGGCGGCGTCGAGGCCCGCCTCGAGGTACGCCGCGGCGATGAGCGCCTCGACGGCGTCCGCGAGCGCATTCGTGCTCTCGCGCAGAGCGCCCCCGCCGCGGCCGACGCGCAGCACTCCCGCCAACCCCACGTGCCGCCCCCAGGCCGCGAGCGCCTCGGCGTTGACGAGCTGGGCCCGCAGGCGCGTGAGCATGCCCTCGTCCGCATCGGGAAATCCCCCGTAAAGCTCTTCGCTCGCGCAAAAGCCGAGCACGGCATCCCCCAAAAACTCGAGCCTTTGGTTGTGCAAGACGCCCTTGCGCTCGTTCGCCAGGCTCGGGTGCGTGAGCGCTTGCTCGAGCGCGGGCGAGCCAGCCGGCAAGGAGGCGAGCGCCGCAATGCGGGCGAGCGCGTCGTCGGCGTCAGTCATCGTCGCGCGTCGACGGTATCATGATCGTATGGCGGCGCTTCTCGCGTGCCCGTTTTGCCGCACGCTCTACCGGCGCGGAGAAGGCTCGACCTGCGCGGTGTGCGGGGTCGCTCTGATGCCGCTCGAACGCTTGCCGCCGTCCGCGGACGCGCTCGCCGAAGAGCCCTTGGTTCCCGTGATGCCGGAAGACGAGCTGCTGCCCTGGACCTATTGGCGGCGAGGACGCGGCGCGCTGCTCGTGCTCGCGGCGCTCGGGCTCGCGCTGTTTTTCGTGCCCTGGGTTCGTGTCGAGCTGCCCGACGTCGCCGTTCACAGCGGTTTCGACCTCGCTCGCGGTCGCGGAGGCTGGTTGTGGGGCGGAGCGACCGCCTGGTTCGTCCTGATTCCGCTGATTTTTACGCGGCGGACGATCTACAAGCTGCGCGGCATTCGGCCGATCGCGGTGGCCTTTTCGGCCATGACGCTCGGGGAGATCGCGTTCATGGTCGCGATGCCACCGCGCTCCCGTTACGTACCGGTGGAGATCCATTGGCTGTTCGGCGCGTACGCGTCGGCGCTCGTGAGCCTCGTCGCGACGGGTTTCGCGCTCGTGCTCGGCGGAGCGCTGCCGCCGCTGCCCGTCGTCGAAAACGAAGCGAGCGAGCCTGCACCCTCGCGGACCCTCCACTGAAAATCGAAGCGACGCCGCACGCCCTCGCCAGAAAGCGCGCAGCGTGGTAGCGGTTGGAGATGCAGCGGGCCCGGCGCACCCCGCCGCCTGAGGAGCCGAAGCCTCAGGCTCCCGTCGCTCCGAGCCGCGAGGCGGCGAAGAGCGATCCGGACAACACGCTCGATTGGGCGGACGTTCCGGCTGCGGTCGTGTGCGCGTTTTGCGGCCGGCCCGAATGCGGCGGGTGCATGGCCGTCGACGAGCCGACGAACGCGTCCGGCGTCGTCGCCATCGTCCCGTGGGAGCGCCCGGGGCTCGGTTGGATCACGCGGCTCTGGGCGACCGCACGGCTCGCGACGCTGTCGCACCGCGAGCTCTTCGCGTCACTGCCCGAAGGCCCGGTGCGCGCGCCCTTCGAGTTCGCGGTGCTGTCCGAGCTCGTCGCGGCCGCGGGCGTCGCCATCGGCGTCGTCGGCGCGCTCGCGCTCGTCCCGGAGTTCGCAACGACGGCCGTTCACGATCCGGTCGTGCGCCAGGTGCTCTTGCGCGTGGTCGCGTGCGGCGTTCCGGGCCTCACCGGGCTCATGATCCTCTTGCACACGCTCCACGGCGTCCTCGTCGATCGCGCGGCGCGGCTCGCCGGCTCGCGCAAACGCGGCCGCGGCCTCCGCTTCGGCTTGTACGCGTGCGGGTGGGATCTCGTGACGTTGCCCATCGGCCTCCTGGTCGTCGCCGTGACGGAAGGGTTCACCATGGCCAAGCGCGCGGCGGGGCTCGCGCTGTCGATCCCGTCGCAAGCCACGCGGGCGTACCTCACGGGCGTCCACGCGCTCGATCCCGAGAGCGCGCGCAAAGCAGCCTCGCGCGCGAACGCCGAGACCGGAGTCGGCGCGCTCGGTCTGCTCCTCGCCGTCGGCGTCGCTCTCGCGTTCGTGCTGCGCTGACTCCGCCCCGCCGGCGTCGGTCGGGCGCGCTCCGACTCAGAACATCGCGCCGAGCTCGAGGACGAAGCTGTATTGCTTATCCTCACCCTGGAGGTAACTTTTCTCGGTTTGGCGCGGCTGCGCGTCGGCGGGCGGCACCAAATCCATCAGTAATTCTCCGCCGACCATCACCATCTCGTAGCGATAGTTGAGCCCGGCGACGAGCCGATGGCGACGCAAGCGCACGGGCTCGAACACGGTGTTGTTGTTGAAGTCGTTCGCTTGGCCGCCGCGGCAGACGGGACTCCCGTCGTAAATGTGCTGACCGGTCGAGTTGACCTTCGTCGGGTCCGGATTGCCGGGCACGTTCGAGCCCGAGTAGTTGCACGCCTGGATCGCGTCGGTCGCGGGAGTGAGATCGATGAGGCCCGAATCACCCCAAATGAACAGGTACTGATAGCCGACCCACGGCGTCAGCACGGACGAGCTCGCGATGGGGAACGGCTTCGAGATCTGCCCGTCGAGGCCCATCACCGTCAGCTGTAGCTCTTGAGTGCCGGTGATGGTGCGCACGCCGGCACCGACCGCCACGTCGGGCAGCACGCCGCCGATGCCGGTGCGAAAGCCCTCGAGCAGCGACATCCGCACGTCGGCGCCGCCCGAAAGAATGCTGGATTGCGGCATGAAACCGACCACGCCGGTGAGCTCGAGACCGAAGCCGAAGCCTTTGCGGAACTTGAGCGAGTAATCCTGAACGAGCGACGGCGGCGACGTGTTCAGGACCGACGGCTGACCCGTGTTCGGATCGACCGACCCCTGCGTGCCGCGCTTCCAGTAATCCTTGTTGCCGCTGATGGTCGAATAGGCGGCTTCGATCGAGAGGTGGAAGCCGCCGTAACCCGTGGTGCGGGCCGAGTGCATCGCCGTCGGCGCGAGGGCAAACCCGAGCTGATTGACGAGCTTCGCGAACGCGACGTTGTCGGGCAGGCAGGCGCCGCCGTTGAGCTTCGTTCCGTTCGGCACGAAGCCGCCCGCGGGCGTCGCGCAGCCCGCCGTGTCCGGGGAAATCAGCCGCTCGAGCGCCGGGTCGAGCGGATCGGCGTGGGCCTGCCGCGCCCCGCCGAGCAGAGAAAACCCGACGGCAAGACCAAGTGCTAAACGGGCTTTCATCGTGCGCGACTCCGGCACCGACGGTCGAAGGTACTTGCCGGTCGGGATCTTCGTCAAGCAAGCGACGGAGTGTGAGTTCCCTGCGGCTCGGACGACGCACGAAGGGTGGTAGGCTCGTGGCTCGCGCGATGGCCGAGAGCGTCCAAAAGGAGCGCTTGCGCGCGACACCCCGCGAGCGCCCGTTCCACATCGTGCTCGTGGAGCCTGAAATTCCGCCGAACACGGGCAACATCGCCCGCCTTTGCGCGGCGACGTGCTCGCCGCTCCACCTCGTCGGCAAGCTCGGCTTCCGCATCGACGAGCACGCCGTGCGGCGCGCTGGACTCGATTATTGGCATTTGGTCGACGTGCGCACGCACCCGACGCTCGAAGCCGCCACCGCGTCGATCGCGGCCGGCGAAACGACGGCTCCGCGCCGTTGGTTTTTGAGCGCGCACGCAGCGCGGAGTTATCTCGACGTCGCGTTCGTTCCGGGCGACGTGCTCGTGTTCGGCAAGGAGAGCGTCGGGTTGCCGCGCGAGCTCCTGGCCGAAAACGCCGAAGCGACGCTCGGGATCCCGACGCTCGGCGCGGTGCGCTCGCACAACCTCGCGAACGCGGTCGCGATCGTGCTTTACGAAGCGTTGCGCCAGACGGGGCAGCTCGCGGGCGCGGCGCTCAGCGGACGATGACGGACGGCGCGGCGGCGCGAAAATCGGCGTGAACGCTGCGGTGCGCGCCCGCCGCGAGCATGACTTCCGACACCACCGGCGCGCCGTAAGTCTCGCTGCGAAAGGTGACGCGATAGCTGCCGGGCGGAACGCTCAACGCGCGCACGGGCGTCGCGCTCGTCTGCGAGAAGCCCGCGCCGTCGACGCTGACCATGGCTTGTGGATCCGCGGTGAGCCGGAGAACGGCGAGCGCGGCTACGTCCTTTGCGGTCGCGGAGGCGGTCGCGGTGCCGCCCGAGGACGCCGGCGTGCTCACGGGCAGTGTGGGCGCAGGCGACGTCCGCGGCGCGTGTGTCGGCGCGGGCGCGACGACGGTGGCGAGAACCAGGGGGGCCGCCGGCTTTTCCGGCGGCGGCGCGGCGCTCGGTTCCGGCGCCGCCGCGGCGACCGAAGGCGTGGCCGCGGCCGATGGCGCCGTTCGGGCCGAAGGCCCGCCGGCCTTGGCCTGCGGTGCCGCCGCCGGCGAGGGCGGCGCGCCCAATAACCCTAGGCCGAGCGCGAACACGGCGACGAGCGCCGCCGCAACTCCCGCCCACACGAGTGGGCGGCGCGTCACCCGCGGCGCGTCACGCGCGGCGGGCGCGGTCGAGAGACGGCGCGTGGAGGGCGGCGCGAGCGGCGGCGGAATGCTGCTGAACTTGCGCGTCCACTCGACCATCTCGTCGCGGGCGGCGAACGTCGTGGTCGTGGGCGCGTGACCCGCGGGAGTGACGAGCGGCGGCGTCGAATCGGGCGGCGTGCTCGGCGCCGTCGCGGGACCGCCGTCGTCGCGCGCTTCTTCCGGTCGCGCGCGGCGCACGCGCGCGGCGAGGCGGCGCGCGACCTCGACGCTGTCCGACGCGCGCAAGAAGTCGCGCAGGCCGCGCCCGAGCACCTCCGCGTCACGCGCGCGATCCTTCGCGTCGAAGGCGACGCTCTGCGCGAGGAGCTCGGCGACGGGCGCGAGCGCGGGCACGCTTTCGGCGAGAGAAGGCACTTTTTCGCGCAGCGCGAGCGCGCTCTCCTGGCTCGTCGCGCGACGGAACGGCGGCTTGTTGGTCCAGGCCTCGATGAGCAGCGCGCCCACGGCGAACACGTCGGCTTCGGGCCCGAGCGCGTCGCCGCGGAGCTGCTCCGGCGGCATGTGACCCGGCGAGCCGAACACCTCGCGCCGGCCGCCGGGCGCCTCGACGGGTGCGGCGATGCCGAAGTCGATGAGCCGCACGCCGCCCTCGTCGTCGAGCAGGACGTTCCGCGGCGTCACGTCGCGATGCACGATGCCGGCGCGGCGATGCGCGTACTCGAGCGCGCGGCAGACTTCGGCGCCGACCTGCGCGCCCTCTTCCGGATCGAGCGGCCCGGTGCGCGCCAAGACTTCGGACAGCGTGACGCCGGAGCAGTGCTCCATCGCGATGTAGTAGACGCCCTGCTCGACGCCGAGCTCGTAGACGGGCACGATGTTCGGGTGGCTGAGCTCGACCGCCGTCTTCGCCTCATCGACGAAACGGCGGACGAACGCCTCGTCGACGGCGAGCTCGGCGCGGATCTGCTTGACCACGAGACGCTTCTCGAAACCGACGGCGCCGCGTAACGTGGCGAGGAACACGCGCGCCATGCCGCCCGCCGCGATCTCGCGCTCGAGCACGTACTTCCCGAAGATCTGCGGGAACATCGTGGCAAAGTATCGTAGCGCGTTCTCGCTATTTTTGCTCGCCGCGGCCGCCGGCTGTGCCGATCCGGCGGCGCGCGTCACGACGGTGAGCGTCGGCGCGCACGAATTGCCCGGCTGTCCGCTTCCGGACCGGGGCCCGCAGGATCCGTCGCCTTTTCGGCTGACGCTGATGGCGCTCGGCAATTTTCCCGAGAGCGGCTTCGACGTCGAAACCGACATCGGGCTCGACGACACGGGGCTCACGCTCGCATTCGACTCCGCGACCACCGGCATCGACGCGGTCGCGCGTGATTCACCGACGGACACCGCGCAAACTTTCGTCGGCCACACCGAGCGCCGGCGCGACGACGACATCGACGTGCTGCTGTGGCCGGAGGCACGGGCATGTCCGGTTTCGGACGCGGCGGACGCGTACCCCGGCGCGGGCGCCGGACAGGGGCTCGGCTATTCCGCGGAGGCCGGCCTGGTGCTCGCCGCGGGGGAAAGCGCGGACGATCAGCGCTCGGGCAGCGCGTTCACGTTCGACACGGAACGCGGCACGGCGACGCCGGTCTCGCGTGAGCACGGCACGCTGCGCGTCTCGCGCTCGTTCGCGACGGTCACCGCGTTCGGGGACGCGCTGCTCGTCGCGGGCGGTACGAATCCGTCGGAAGCGTCGTCGCCGGAAGACGCGCCCGGGACGGCCGAGATCTTCGACCCGACGAGCGGAGGGTTCGATCCCACGCTCGTCGAGCTCTGGTCGCGGCGCACGCACCACGCGGCGCTCACGCTGCCGACGACGGGGGAAACGCTGCTCGTCGGCGGGGTCGCGCCCGATTCGGCGAGCAGCGGGCCCGGGCAGTTGATTCATCAGCTCGAGGCGGTGTCGCCCGTGACGAAGAGCTCGAGCATCAGCGACCTCAAGGCGCTCGATCTCGGCAGGATGGACCCCACGGCGCTCGTGCTCGAGAACGGTCGCTTGCTCGTGGGCGGCGGCCACGGCACGGACGGAACGCCCGTCGGCGAAGTCGAATTCTTCTCGCCCGACGCGCAGCGGAGCCTCTTTTACGCGGAGCTCCCCGAGCGAAAGGCGCGCTCCTTCGCGCCGTTGCCGGGCGGCGGGGTTCTGAGCGTCGCGAGTTGCGACGACGACCCGTCGACACGCCTCGGCGATTGCACGTGCATCGACGCGAGCGGCGCGAGCTGTACCGAAGGCGAGCAAGACGCACACTGGCTCGACGCGTGGTGGATCGATTCGGACGGCACGCCGGCGCCCGTCGCGCTCGTGCCGGGCGGCGGACTCACGCCGTGCCCGACGCCCGCCGCGCCGCTGCTCGTGACGGGCAGCGACGGCGCGCCGTGGCTCGTGTCGGTGAGCGACGGCGCGACGCCTGGGTGCCTCTTTCGCTTCGAGGCGTGGCCCGAAGACGCTCCGAGCACCGGAGATACGCCCGCATCCACGGACGATCCCGCGGACCGGCCGCGCTTCGTCGCCACCACGATCACGCTCGATCCGCCGCCTGATCCGCGCTCGCCGCCGCTCGTCCTCGCCCCCGACGCGTTCGTCTGGATTGCTGCCGCGGGCGGGCTCTACGGCGCGCGCCTCGGGCACCGCGGGCCGCTCACCCGCGACGACGTGTCGCTCCTCGCGAGCGATCCGAGCGCGCCGTTTCGCCCGCAGCACCTCGTGCCCGACCGCGATCCGCGCCTCTCGCAAACGACCGCGCCCGACGGCTCGAGTCCGCCCGCGGTCGCGTACGACCACGGCGAGCTCAGTCTAGCGCCCGCGACGCCACCGGTGACGCTCTGGGCCGCCGATACGCTCTACGACGACGTGCTCGTGTCGCTCGCGGTCGAACCGGCCGCGGACGGCTCGGTGCCGGTACCGCCGCTCTTGACGTTCGCGAGCAATACGGCGGACGAAAGCGTCGCGTGCGCGTGGCCGGCTCCGCTCGCCACCGATACGGCTTCGCTCGCCCTGACTGCAGCGCGTCACGACGGCGTGGTGACGCTGACGACCCCGGGCGTCGATCCGGTGACGTGCGCGGCGCCCGCGGGCAGCGTGGCCGTCGGCGTGACGGCCGGCGGGGCGCCGGTCACGCTGAGCGAATTCGCGCTCGCACGCTCACTTCTTGAATAGCTTGCCGAAAAGCCCCGCCTTGTCCGGCGGCGGAGCTTTCGTGGGCGGCCGCGTGGGAGCCGGCGTCTCGCGACCCTCGTTCGGCGGATCACTCGAAGCCTTCTTGCCGCGTTGCATCTCGAACAAACGAAGCTCGCGCTGAGCGTCGACGTGACGCGGGTCGCGCTCGGCGATGAGCCGGAAATCCTCGAGGGCCTGCCGGTCCCGGCCGAGACGCTTGAGAAGCTGGCCGCGAAACCAGCGAACCCGCAAATTGGCCTCTTCCATCTTCGCGGCACGGTTCAGCGCCCGCAGCTGTAGGTCGAGATCCGCTCCGGGCTTCACGGCTTCGAGCCACGCGACCATCGCGATGTGATCGGCTTCGTCGGGCGCGTCGTCGAGCGCGGCCCGCGCGGCTTCTTCGGCGCCGGCGAGGTTGTTCCGCTTGAGCAATACCTGCGCCTTCTGGAAGTTCGTCGCGGCGCGGAGCAAGCGCTGCACCTGCTCCTGATCCTCGGCGGCACCTTCGCCGTTCTCGAGCAGGGCGTCGTATTGCTTGCGCTGCTCGGCGTCCGCGAGGACTTGGTGCGCCTCCCCGATGCGGGCGAAGATGCGGATGGCGGCGTCGCGCAGGTCGGCGTGCTCGGCGCCCAAGCGGTCGGGATGCCAGCGCTTGGCGAGCTGGAAATAAGCCGCGGCGATCGCGCTCGCCGGCGCGTCCGTCGGCACGCCGAGTACCTCGTAATACGACTGCTTCGTCGCTTGCGCGCGCTCGGCGGCTTCGCGACGGAGCGGATCCTCCGCCGGCGGCGCGCTCGGCGCGGGCGGCGGCAGATCGATTTCGGCCATGGGCGCGGCGGGAGCAGACGGCGCCGCGACGGGAGGCGGCGACGGAGCGGCGCGTGGAGGCACGGGTGATGCCCTGCCTTGGGGCGGAGGCGGCGTCGCGACGACGCGAGGAGGCACCGCCGCCGGCGCCGGCACTGCCGGATTCGGCGCGTGCACCTGCGGCGCGCCGATCGGCGACATGCTCCGGCGCTCGGCGCCCACCGGCACCGCGCCCGTGCCGAGATCGAACTGGCGGAGAAGCAACAGCGTGTAGACGAGCCGTTCGAGGCGCAGCGGTTCCACGAGCTCGCGTCGGGCGAGCTCGGCGAGCGGCTGCGGCTTCGCGCGCAGCACGTCGACCACGGCGCGCTCGGCGGGCTCGAACTCGAACCGGGCGAGCGGCGCGTCGATGTGGAAGCGCAGCTGCGTCTCTTTGAGGCGCGCGAGCGTCTCCGCGGCACGCCCGTGATCGGGCTCGATGCGCATCACGTGCCAAATCAGCGGTAACGGCGGGCACGGCTCGCGCGGCCCGCCCGCCCGTTCGAGGAAGTTCTTGTCCTCGTAATATCCGTAAGCGGTCTCGGGCGGGAGCCCGCGGACGTGCTGAACGCGCCGCCCGATCTGCTCGCGGAGGAGCGCATCGAGCGCAGGCTCGTCGAGGATCGCCCACTCGCGCAGGATCTCGCCGAGCTTTTTGCCGGCTTGCGTCGCGGCCTCGAGCGCCGGCTCGATGCGGTCGGGCGTGAGCAAGCCGTGCTCGACCGCGAGCGCGCCGAGCGCCGCGACGCTCGTCGCCGTGCGCGCCGCGGTCGGCGCGCCCGCGAGAAAATAAATCGCGTGCTTCCGGTGATCGGGCTCTTCGAAGACCATGCTGCCGGTCAGTCGACGGTCGAGCGCATGGATGAGGAGATGCCCGAGGGGCGTCGCGGCGAGCGTGCCGCTTGCGGTCGGCGCGAGCTGACTCATGGGGGACTCCCCGGCCGGCAGAGTAGCATCGTCCCGCGCGTTTCGACCCCTGTTTCGCCCGGGCGACGGCGCCGCTCGCGTTCGGAGGCGTGGCCCGGACGGCGCGGATTCGCTAGCCTCGACGGATGGCGCGTGGGACGGTCCTCGTGGTCGACGACGAGCCGGCGATCCTCGGCACACTCAAGAAAGCACTAAGCCTCGAGGGTTACTCGGTAGACGTCGCGGGCGGCGTGGCGCTCGCCGAGGAGCGGCTTGCAAAAAAGGACTATGAGGTCGTGCTGCTCGACGTCGCGCTTCCGGACGGCGACGGGCTCGATTTGCTCGGCCGCCTACGGGCGCGCGGCGAAGACGCCGACGTGATCATGATGAGCGGGCACGGCACGATCGACGCGGCGGTGCGCGCCACCAAGCTCGGTGCGCTCGACTTCCTCGAAAAGCCGCTCTCGACCGACCGGCTGCTCGTGATGCTCGAGAATGCATTTCGCTTGCGCCGGGCGCAAGAGGAGACGCGCGAGCTCAAGGCCGAAGCCGGGCACTTCGACGAGCTCGTGGGCGAGAGCGCGGCGATGGCGGGCCTGCGTGAACGCGTCGCACGCGCCGCGCGCTCGAGCGCGAGCGTGCTCGTCACCGGCGAGCGCGGTACGGGCAAGGAGCTCGTCGCGCGCGCGATTCACCGCGCCTCGCCCCGCGCAAAGGCTGCGCTCGAGCGCTTGAATTGCGCGGCGGTGCCGGCCGAGCTCATCGAGAGCGAGCTCTTCGGCCACGAGGCGGGCGCGTTCACCGGGGCGACCAAGCAGCGCGCAGGAAAATTCGAGCGCGCCCACGGCGGCACGCTGTTCCTCGACGAGGTCGGCGACATGCCGCTCGCCATGCAGGCGAAGCTCTTGCGCGTCTTGCAGGAGCGAGAGCTCGAGCGGGTCGGCGGCAGTGAAACCCTGAAGCTCGACGTGCGGGTCGTCGCGGCGACGAATCGCGATTTGCGTGCCGCCTGCGAGAAGGGCGACTTTCGTCCCGACTTGTTCGATCGGCTGAACGTCGTGCCCATCGAAATCCCGCCGTTGCGCGCCCGGCGCGACGATATCCCCGAGCTGGCCCGCCAGTTCTTCGAGCTCGCGAAGACGAGCAACGCTCGACCTGGGATGACGCTCGACGCAAGCGGCCTCCGAGCGATGTCGCTCTACTCGTTTCCCGGCAACGTGCGCGAGCTCAAAAACCTGGTCGAGCGGCTCGTGATCTTGAACCCGGACGAAGCGGTCACCGGATCCGACGTCGAGCGGGCGCTCAGCGCCGAGACC
>DATJXW010000303.1:0-11297 GCA_035499895.1 Polyangiaceae bacterium
TCGACACGGGTCCGGGCCTCGACGCCATCGACTACGTGGACGCGACTCGGTTGCTCTACGCGGCAGCCGGTAAGGCCGCGCGCTTGACGATCGCACGAGTAACCGACCACGGTCAGCTCGAGGTCGCGGCGGAAGGCGAGACCTCCGAGGGTGCACGGAACGCAGTCGCCGACTCACGCGGCCATGTGTACGTCGCGGATGCTCAGCAAGCCCGCTTACTCGTCTTTCAGACGGGCGTGCCGATTCACTGATGGCCGTCGGTGAGGTGCTCCGCCCCGCTTTTGTAACCCCGCGAACCTGGTGGGCCATTCAGGACTCGAACCTGAAGCCAACGGATTAAGAGTCCGCTGCTCTACCAATTGAGCTAATGACCCGAGAGGGCGAGGCTTCTAGCTCATGACAGGGGGCATTTCAACCGCCTCCCGCCCGGGCGGCCGCCGCGCGGGACCCCGCTCGGGGCGGCGCACCGGTCGCGGAGCCGGGAGCGCGCTTGACTATCGTCCGGACGTCGGAAAGATCGGGCGCCCGCTCGCGCGGGTCAGCCGCAAGTTCACGCGCCCCTAGCTCAGCTGGATAGAGCATCGGACTTCGAATCCGAGGGTCGTAGGTTCGAATCCTACGGGGCGCGCTCGAGATGCCCGGTTCGTCAGTGCCGCCCGCCGCGGAGATCGTGCCGCGCCTGCACGTGCGTGACCCTGACGCGTGGTTGCGCGCCGCGTGCTTCGCCGTCACGGCGCTCGCGGCGCTGCAGATCCTCGTCTTCCCGTTCGGGCGGGACCAGGGCATCTACGCGATGGTCGGCGAAGGGATCTTGCACGGCAAGGTGCCGTACAAGGACCTCTGGGATTTCAAACCGCCGGGCATCTTCTTCGTGTACGCCCTGGCGCAAGGCGTGTTCGGCAAGAGCATGCTCGCCCCGCGGCTCCTCGAGGTGCTCGGGCTCGTGTTGCTCGTCGTGTGCTCGGGGCGGCTCGCGCAGACGTTTTTCGGCAACAGCACCGTCGGCTACGTCGGAGGCGCGCTCGCGGCTCTGATCCACGCCGAGCTCGAATTTTGGCACACCGGGCAACCCGAGACGTTCGGCGGCGTCCTCACGTTCGTCGCGCTCGTGCTCACGACCGGCGAGGGCAAGCGCGCGCGGCGTTACGTGCGCTGGCTGGGCGTCGGGTTCGTGTTCGGGTGCGCCGCACTGCTCAAACCGCCGCTCGGCGGCGGCGCGCTCGTGTGCGGCGCGTATCTCGTCAAGCGCGAGCAGCTGCAGACGAGCTTGAAGAGCGCGGCGGTCGCCCCCGTGCTCGTGGCGGCGGGCGTGGGGCTACCGTTCGTGCTGACGATTGCGTGGTTCGCGCTGCGCGGCGGGCTCGGCGCGCTTTACTGGACGATGCACGATTTCGCGCCCGGCTACACCGCGCTCAGCTGGGTCGGGCGGCGCGCGCCCGAGATGTTCTACTACGCGCTCCAGGAAGCGTTTTTCAAATTCTCGGCCGTCAACACCGCGGGCGTGATCGCGGCGGTGGCGATGACGCCGCTCCACGAACGCGAGCGCGAAGGGATCTTCCTCGTGCTCGGCGTGATCGCGATGCACGTGACGGGCATCGCGATGCAGGGGAAGTTCTTTCCGTATCACTACGCCGCGACGTTGCCGCTCATCGCGTTCTTGGCGGGGCTCGGCTTGTACAAGCTCTGGCGCCGCTGTTTGATGGGGGGGCCGGGCGGGGTGCTCGCGTTCGTCGCGTTCGTGGGGGCGTGCGTCGCGATGCGCCAAGCGGTCAACGACTTGCCGCAGGATTTTTGGGATCGCTCGGCGATCCGTTGCCGCTACCTCTTGCGCATCCCGCCGTACGAGCGACGCGAGGCGCTCGACGCCGAGCTCGGCGCCGTCGCCGACGTGAGCCTCGCCGCCGACCGCGCCGTCGCGACGGAGCTCAAGGCACGCACGCCCCCCGACGCGCCGGTGTTCGTGTGGGGCTTCGAGCCCGTCATTTATTGGCTCGCCGGGCGCGAACCGGCGACCCGCTTCATCTACGACGTGCCGCAGCGCACGCCCTGGCAGCGCGCGCGCGCGCGGAGCGATCTGATGCGCGATCTCGCCGCTCACCCGCCGTCGGCGGTCGTGGTCGAGCGCAACGACGTGTTCCCGATGGTGACGGGGGACACGCTCGACTCGCGGCGTTCGCTCGCGACGTTCCCCGAGCTCGAGCACCTGATCGACTCGCACTACGAGCTCGCGACGACCATCGAGGATTTCGACGTGTTCGTGCGCGCGCCGAGCGCGAACTGAAGGGGTCGCGGGCATGGTGATTTGTCTATACAGTCCAACTTGTATAGACAAACTCTCGCGCCGCAAATACCCCGCGCCCGCGCCGCCTTGCGCGCTCGAGAAATTGAGGACACCCCCTGGGTTGGAGGCGAAGCGGACGCGGGGGCCGGGGCGAAAGCGGCGTCGAAAAGCCGGTGCATGCCCCGCCGAGGGTGGCCAACCATCGCGCGCGGCGGTTGCGCTCATCTCATGAGCGGTGCACTAGACTCGGCGAGAGCGACGTGTCTGAAGTCGAAGTCCGACGTTGTCCGGTGTGCGGCGCGCCCGTGGCGGCGGGGAAGCCACGCTGCGACTTCTGTCACGCGCCGCTCGAGAGCGTGCATTGCGCCGCCTGCTTCGCGCTCAATTCGGCCGACGCCGTCCATTGCGCCGCCTGCGGCGAAAAGCTCGGCTTGCAGCCGCTCGACGTCGCGGTCGCGCTCGCGTGCCCGTCGTGCAGCGCGCCCCTTCACGGCTTCGGCGGCGGCAGCGGCACGCTCGCGGAGTGCGCGGCGTGCGGCGGGCAATTCGTCGAGCACGCGCTCCTCGCCGATTTGCTCGAACGGCGCGAGCATTTTCGCTCGGTGCCGCGCGCGCTCCCGCCTCGCCAGAATCCGCTCGCCGGTCCCGTGCGCTACCTCGCGTGCCCGATCTGCCGCACGCGCATGAACCGCAACAACTTCGGCGGGACGAGCGGCATCGTCGTCGACACGTGTCCGCACCACGGCGTGTGGTTCGACGCGGGCGAGCTGCCGCGCATTCTCGAGTTCGTGCAGGCCGGCGGACTCGAACGGGCACGTGAACGCGCGCGCCTCGAGCGCGCCGAGCGCGAGCGCGCCGCCCACGTCGAGCACGTCGAACACGCCGCGACGCTCCCGGGGCCGTGGTCGGACTCGCCCGTCGCCGCGGCGGGCGATTGGCGTTCGCTCGCCCGCGACGCTCACGAGCTCTTCGATTACGTCCTCGACAAGCTCGGGCGGCGCTGACCGGCTCCTCGCGCGCCGGTTCAGCTCATGTGCCGGACGTCCTGGCCGCGCACCATGAACACGACCATCTCGGCGATGTTCGTCGCGTGGTCGGCGATGCGCTCGAGGTACTTCGCGATCGAGATGAGGCGGATCGAGCGAGGCACGGCGGCCGGATCGTTCGTCATCAAGCTCACGAGCTCGGGAATGATCGCCGCGTGCAGGCGATCGACCGTCTCGTCGCGGTCCATCACCTGCTCGGCCTTGAGCGCGTCACCCACGACGAACGCGTCGAGCGCGTCGTGCACCATGCTTTGAGCCAGCGCGCCGACCTGCGTGATCGTCCCGTCGACGCGAAAGGTCGGCTCGTCCTCGAACTCCCCCACGCGCTCGCACAGGTTGACGCACAGGTCCGCGATGCGCTCGAGGTCCGTCACGAGCTTCAGCGTGGTGGTGATGAACCGCAAATCGGACGCGACGGGTTGGCGCAGCGCGAGCACGCGCAGGCAAAGCTCGTCGATCTGCATTTCGGCGGCGTCGACCTGACGATCGTGCGTGATGGTGCTGCCCGCGAGCCGCGCGTTTTGTTCCGAAAAGGCGCGCAGCGCGAGCGTCATCATCTCCTCCACGCGCGCCCCCATCAAAAGCACCTGCTCGCGCAGCGATTCGAGCTCGCCCTCGTACTCGCGATCGGTGTGCCGGCGGTCCATCACCTCGCGCTCACGCTAGCCCAGACGGGCGAAGAGCGCACTCGGCATGCGCGAGTTCGTCCGATCCGTGACGCTCGGGTGGCGCTTCGCTCCGCCGCGTGCGCTGGGTTAGAGTCGCGCGCGTGTCCGAGGAGTCTGCCCGCGTCGCGCGCCTGGCCGGAACGCTCGCCGCCGCCGCGCTCCTCGTCGGCTCGCTCTGCTTCGTGCTCGGTCCGATGCTGGCCGACTTCTCGACTTACGGCTTTCACGATTGGGACTCGCACGCGGCGTACCGCTACATCACCGTCCTCGCTTTGAAACAAGGCGAGGGGCCGTGGTGGCACCCCTGGTTCTGCGGCGGGGTGCCGGCGTTCGGCTACCCGGAAGGCGCGCCGAACCTGGTTTCGCCTTATTTACCGGTCTACCTCTTCGCCGACATCCGCACGGCACTGCGGCTCGAGGTGCTCGGGCAAGGCTTGCTGGCGCTCGCGGGCACGTACCTGTTCGCGGGCACGCTCTCGAAGAGCGTCGCGCTCCGGGCGCTGCTCGCCGCGCTCTTCGTGCTGAACGGACGCTGGGCGTTGCAGGCGGCCGTCGGACACACCTGGCATCTGCAATATGCCTTCATGCCGTGGGCGTTCTACTGCTTCGAACGTTCACTCGAGCCCGGCCGGCGCCGCTTCGCGTTCGGAACCGGGCTTGCCATGGCGCTCATCTGCTACGCGGGCGGCGTCTATCCGTTGCCGCACACGGCGCTCCTCGTCGCCGGCTACGCCGGCCTGCGCGCCGCCTTCGACCGTTCGACGTCGCCGCTCCGGAGCCTCGCCATCGCCGCGGCGTCGGCGGTGGGTTTCGCCGCGCCGAAGCTCTTCGCCGTCATCGACGAGCTCAGCGCAATCCCGCGCCTCATCGACTCGACCGAGGTCATCGGGTTCGAAAAGCTCCTCACGATGCTGACCGCGCCGGACCAACGCTACGGCGTCGCGCCGACGCCCGTGCCCGCTTACAACTGGCACGAGTGGGGCATCTACGTGGGCTCGGGCGGGCTCGTCGTCTTGCTCGCGGCGGCGCTCTTCGGCCGCGGCGCGCGCGGACAGAGCTACAAAATCCTCGGCCTGCTGTGCCTCCTGCTCGGCTTCGGGGCCTTTCACCCGCTCGCGCCCTGGGCGCTCCTGCACCGGCTCCCGCTCTTCGCGTCGCAGCACGTGCCGTCTCGCTATCACTACCCGATGCTGCTCATGTTCGGCGCCTCGTTCGTGCTCGTCGCGGGCGAGTACCTCGCGCCGAAGCTCGCGCGCCACCCCTGGCTCGACGTGGCGCTCCTTTTGCCGGTGGCGCTCTTCGCGTGGGACATGGCGCGCTTCTCGCGCACGCCGTTCGAGCAGGCGTTCTGGATGACGGCCCCCGAGCGCATCGCCCGAGCGCCGCTCTTCGAGCAACACTTTTCGCCCCAGGTTCAGTACGTGCGGCGCGACTGGGCGGAGCCCGCGCTCCTCGCCATGTTCGCGAACAAGGGCATCGTCAAGTGCTACGGCGTCGATCCGAATTTCGTCCCGAGCGCCGTGCCGATCGAGTCGCGACAGTACCGCGGGCTCGCGTTCGTCGACGGTCCCGGCAGCGCCACCGTGGTGGCCTGGACGCCGGACCACGCCGTGGTCGACGTGAAGGGCGCGGAGCCCGGAGCGCTCGTCGTCTACGACATGAACTACGATCCGAGTTGGCGCGCCGCCGGCAAACCGGCGCTCGCGGCGTACGGGCTCGTGGCGGCGCGTCTGAGCGCCGGCGACGAGCGGGTCGAATTTCGGTATTTCCCGCGGACCTTCGCCTTTTCGTTGCCGCTCGCGGCGCTGACGCTGCTCGCCTGTTTCGTGCCGTCGCGGTTTGGCGCACTGCTCCATGCGGCCCTCGCGCGCCTCCGCCGACGATTCTTCGATCGAAACCCGAGCGCTTCGCCATGAGTGGGTCGGGGGGGCGACAAACTCCCGGCTTTCCGCCGCTTGCGGGCGGCGGAGAGGCGGAATAAAGGAGCCGTTCATGGCCTCGTCAATTGGTGTGAGTCACTCTGTGGGTTCGAATTCGCGGCGTTCAATCCGGTGGGCGCTCAGGTCGCTGGCCCTCTGCGGCGCGCTCGGTACGGTCGTCGCGTGCGGCAGCGCGGCCGACGAGTCCAAGGGCGCGGCGAACGGCGCGGGCAGCGCGGCGCTCTCTCCGAGCAACGACAACGGCCCGCCCGACGACATGCCGATCACGGATCCGCCGACGCCGCCCAAGGCGACCGGCAACCCGCTGAAGGGCATCAAGCTCTGGATCGATCCCGACACGAACGCGTCGCTCCGCGCGAACGCCCTCGAGAAGACGCAGCCGGACGTGGCCAAGCTCTTCCGCGAGAAGATCGGCAAGTACTCGCAGGCGCTCTGGCTCGGCGAGTGGAACAGCAACGTCTACCGCAAGGTCAAGTGGACGGTCGACGAGGCGTCGTCGAAGGGCGAGGTGCCGACGTTCGTGCTCTACAACGTGCCCGGTCGCGACTGCGGCCAGCACTCGGCGGGCGGTCTCAAGACCAAGGAGGCGTACCAGCGCTGGGTGCGCAAGGTCGCGGCCGGCATCGCCGATCGCGCTGCGATCATCATCCTCGAGCCCGACGCGCTCGGCCTGCTCGAAAAAGAGAATTGCCTGAGCAAGGCGCAGCAGGAAGAGCGCGTGTTTCTCCTGCACGACGCGATCAAGGTGCTGCGGCAGAACCCGAAGACCATCGTCTACCTCGACGGCGGTCACTCGCGCTGGCATCCCGTCGAAGAAGAGGCGCGCCTGCTCAAGATGGGCGGCGTCGAGGACGCGAACGGCTTCGCGCTCAACACCTCGAACTACCGCGCGATGGACGAGCTCTTGCCCTTCGGCAAGAAGCTCAGCGCCCTCCTCGGCGGCGCGCACTTCGTGATCGACACGAGCCGCAACGGCGCCGGCCCTTACGGCACGGAGTGGTGCAACCCGCCGGGCCGCAAGCTCGGTTTGCCGCCGACGACGGACACGGACGATCCGAGCATCATCGACGCGTACCTCTGGCTCAAGCGGCCGGGCGAGTCGGACGGCTCGTGCAACGGCGCGCCGCCCGCGGGCGTGTTCTGGGACAAGCAGGCGATCGAGCTCGCGACGCCCGACGAGAACGGCGCGCCCGCGGTTCCGAAGTGAGCTGATCGAAGACGGGTTCTCGGGCTGCCCGCGACCGCGTTCAGGTCAGAGGCAGCCCGAAGAACAACCGGAGCCACGCTTCGAGATCCTCGAGCTCGACCGAGCGGCCCGAAGCGATCAAAAACGAGCGCATGTAGGGGCTGAAGCCTTCGCCCGAGAACACGACGAGGCCCGGGATCGGCCACGCGGCGATGTCCTGAATCGTGGTCGGGATCTTCTCTTCCGCGGTGCCGGGCACCGACTGAAACTTGCACTCGAGCCCGAGCCGCCTTCGGCTCGTCGGCTCCGTCACCACCACGTCGATGCGGCGTTCGGCTCCCCAGAGGCGCCGTCCGACTTTGACTTGCCGGCGCACCTCGAGCCCGAGCCGTTCGGCGAGAGCGGCGACCTCGAGCTCGAGCGCGTCGCCGCCGGATGGAGCCGCGCCCTTGCCGGACATTCAGCGGATCAAGAGCTCGGGGATACGCCCGCGGCCGTTCGGCTTGCAGTTCACCGAGCGCCGCGCGTCGACTTCGATGCACTCGAAGTCCTCCGCGTAGAGATCGTAGACGCGCGGCGCAGACGAGTTCGAGAGCACGACCGACACGCCGCGCGCCTTGAGCTCGAGCGCCACGTCGCGCAAGCGAACCTGCGCCGCGTCGCCGAAGCCCTCGCTCGTGTAGTCGGTGAAGCGCGACGTCGCCGTGAGCGGGATGTACGGCGGATCGAAATAGACGAAGTCGCCCTTTTTGGCGCGGCCGAGCACGCTCTCGAAGTCGCGCTTTTCGATGCGGGCGCCGCGGAGCGCCCGCGCGCACGCGCGCAGGTTGTCGGGGTCGCAGATCGTCGGGTTCTTGTAGTCGCCGAACGGGACGTTGAAGCCGTTCTTGCTGTTGACGCGATAGAGGCCGTTGTAGCCCGTGCGGTTCAGGTAGATGAACCACGCGGCCACGTCGACGTCGTCGGCCGCGTCGATGTCGCGTGCGCGCATCTCGAGGTAGAAGCGCTTCTCGTGCGGGTAGGAGCGGAGCAGGCGGATCACGCCTTCAACGTCTTTTTTGATGCCACGATACGTGCGAATCAGTCGCTCGTTCGAGTCGGTGAGAACGGCGCGCCGCGGCTGGCGATGAAAGAAGACTGCGCCGCCGCCGACGAACGGCTCGTGATACACGGCGTCCTTCGCGAGTTCCGGAATGAGACGCACGATACTCGCGAGGAGCTGGCGCTTTCCGCCCACCCATTTGACGAAGGGCTTCGCCTCGAAATCGGATGGCATCAGGTGAGCGGCAGCGACCACGAGCTTTCCACCTTGTCGATGAAAGCCGAGGAGCGGTCAAGCTCCCGCGCGGGTGGCCGGACATTGTCTGGCGTCCCGCGCGCGAGCTCTGCGCTTTTTGGGCGGCGGCCGCGCCGGCCCCGGTGCTCTGAGCCGCGCGTTCCGCCGGCGTGCGGCGGCGGTCCCACATCGTCGCATGCCGCACTTTGCCTCGCGCGGCGATCCACGTTCGCTCCCGTGGATCAGAAAAATGCGACGGCCGCGCCACTCATCACTCGCGCTCGCGCGGCGTGCCAATCCTGTGCATCGAAGCGGACCACATCGCCTTACCAAAATACGATGCACGCGTGGTTCGCATGTTTCACGCGGGCTATCGTAGAGGGATGTCGGGCACCGACTTTTCGCCGGTTGAAGTCGGTGGTGAAGGGGGAGGCTTTCGCGTCACGGGCACGCCGCACGCGGCGTTGCGTGTCGAGGCTTGGGGCTATTGGCCGCCCGACGTCGTGACGGCATTCGCGCGTGACGCGTCCGCGGCCGCGCAACGGCTCACGTCGTCGGCGATGTTCACGCTCGACGCAACGAACCTGAAACCGCAAGGCGCCGAGGGGCAAGAAGCGCTACGCGCCGTGCTCCGTTCGCTCGCGCCGCTCACGTTCGGGAAAGGCGTCGTGCTCGCGAGCAACGTGCTCACGAGCATGCAGATCGCGCGCTTGGTCCGTGAGTGCAAACTCGATGGCCGTTTGGTGTTCGAATGATGCGCGCGCGTGTTTCGTCGCATGAATCGGCCGCTCGAAGGCGCGCGCTCCTTTCCGGCGAAGGCCTGGACGGAGCGCCGAAATTCGGCGATATTTCGAGGCTGAGCCTGGAGCGCTGATCGGCGAGCAACCAGTTAGGAGGAGCGAAGGTCATGGGAGCAGACGAAGAGGCAGCAGCGAAGGCGCTCTACGGTTTTTACGATGCCCTCGACGATCTCCTGCAGGCGAAGGGCACGCAGCGCATGAGCGACATCTGGCATCACGCCGACTACGTGACCACGGTGCACCCCTTCGGCGGCTGGGCGCGTGGTTGGGCCGAGGTGTGGGCCACGTGGGAAGAGGGCGCGGCCGTCTTCGCCGTGTACAAGGGCCACGTCGGCCGCAACGAACCGATCGGCGGCATTCACGAGTTCAACGTCGCCGTGCGCGGCGACGTGGCGTACGGCACCTCGATTTACAAGTCGACGCTCTACATGTCCGACGCGGTATTGAAGCTCAAGGTGAACTGCACGGACATCGTGCATCGCATCGACGGCGTCTGGAAGATGGTGAACCACCACGCCGATCAGGCGCCGCCCGACTGGCAAGCCGCGATCGGCCGCATGGTTCAAGCCGGCCGTTCGTGAGCGCTCGGCGCGGGCCCCGAAGCCGCGCGCGATCGCTCAGTCGAGCGTGAGCAGCGCCTCGGCGGCGCGGCCGTCGATCTCGGTCGGCGCGACGGGTCCGCGGAACACGCCGTCGTAGCGCTCGCGGCCGGGACGCCGCAAAATCTCCGTGACGGCGCTGTAAACGAAGCCGGGCCGCCAGAGCGAGGTGGGCATCGCGAAGGGCATGCCGACCTCCCACGTGAGCTCGTCGGCGGGCACGAGCGAGAGCGACGGCGGCGCGATCACGCGCGAGAACACCTGAAATTGCGTGTCCGTCGGCAACGGCGTGCTGGTGCGAAAATAAAGGGTGAGGCGCGTGGACGCCGTCTCGTCGAGCCGCGCGCCGAGGAGCTCGACGCCGAGCGAGAAGCGCCGCGCCGTCCGCCGATCGACGCCGGCCAAGAGCTCGTTCAAGAGTCGTTCGGCACCCGCTTCGTCGTGCTCGGCGACGGCGAGGTTGTGCGCGATGCGCAGGTTTTCGGACGAAGCCGGCGCGCCCGTCGGCGGCGGATTCGGCGTCTGATTCAGGTGCTCGCGGAGCTCCCAAGTCCAAAAAGGATCCGGCACGACGTCGTACACGTCGTGCGTCGTCGCGGTGAGCCAGCGCGAGAGGCCGCTCTGCTTCCGAACCACGGTCGCGAACCCCTCGACCGGCGCGGGCGCCGCCTCCGTGTTCGCGACGAAGAACGGCCCGATCGCGCGCACCGAAAACTCGCGCGTGAGCGACTCCATGCCGCCGCGCGTGTCGAAACGCGAGTCGAGCGCGAACGTCGAGACGCCGGCGGCGCCGACGCGCGGCAACCCCACGTACCGCACCGGGCGCCTCAACACCCAATCCATCCAGTACGACGGCTTCATGCCGTTCGACACGCCGACGACCGCGCGCGCGGGCAGCGTTTTTGCGACCGCCACGAAAGCGGCTTCCTTGTCGAAGTCCGGCTGGATTTGCGAGCCGCGTTCGTTGAAGCGGCCGCCCGTCTTGCGCGCGTACACGAGCGCCCGCAGGCCGTCCGGCAAGATCGCGAGCACGCTCGCGAGCCCCACGCCGCCCGCGACCCAAGCGACGAGCGCTCGGCGCGGCACGAGCGAGCGGCGCGCCGTCGCCCAGCCGAGTCCGTTCTCGAACGCGGCGACCAGAGCGCCGACGCCGTACGCGAAGTAGAGCGCGAAGTACTGCGGCCAAAAGAAGTGGATGTCGGCGCCCTGCTTGAAAATCACGTACTGGGCGACCGCCGTCACGAGCAGCGCGAGCGGGAAGAGCTCCATCTCGCGGCGCCGGACCACGAGGCGCAGCAAGAACGCCGGCAGCGCGACCTTTCCGATCACGATGGCGAGCGGCGTGAACGCGAGCAAGAGCCAATAACGGCGCGCGTCGAGCACCGCGGCGAGCGGCTGGTCGGCGCCGAGCGTGCGAAATTCACCTTGCCGCAAGAGCTCGTTCACGTGCTCGAGCTTGACGAGCGCGGCCACGTGAAAGGCGGCGAGCGCCGTCACCGCC
>DATJXW010000304.1:0-26293 GCA_035499895.1 Polyangiaceae bacterium
GCTCGGAGTCGTGCTCGGCCTCATGTGGTGGGCCGTTCACCGCTACGACTGGATGGGGCCGCTCGTCGCCAACGGCTTGCGCGCGGTGGTCGGCGTGAACGCGGTCGCGCACCTCGAGGACTTCGTCTACTCGGTCGAAGATCATTACAACCGGGCCGCGCGCGGCAGCGAGGCGCCGAAGTCGTATTGGACGGTACCGACCGCCCCGACGGCGGCCGCCGTCGCCGTCGTCGCGCCCTCGGACTCGACGAGCGGGCCCGCGGAGCCGATCTTTCGCCCCGCCGATCCCGGGCCGGCGCTCAAGTCGTGGTCGGCGCCGGGCGACGGCGTGTGGGTGCCGATCCTCGACCCGCGGCGGCCGAACGAAGCGCCCTACATGTACAAGACGCTGCTCCACCCCGACAAAGAGCGGGGTTGGGCGGAGGTGTTCGTCGTCGCGATCGACATGAAGCGCGTGACGCTCCACGTCGTGGCCGGCACGCAGGAGCCGAAAGCCGACAACCCCGCGGGTGACAAGCTCGAGCGGCCCGCCATCATCCCGGAGAGCGCCGACGAGGAGCTCCTCGCGGCGTTCAACGGCGGCTTCATGACCGAGCACGGCGGTTACGGCATGAAGGTCGACGGCGTGACGATCGTCTCGCCCAAGCCGAAGGCGTGCACCATCGCCGTCTTCGGGGACGAGAGCGTGAAGATCGCGCCCTGGACCGAGCTCGCCGCGGAAGAGCCGAGCATGCTCTGGTTCCGGCAAGCGCCCGAGTGCATGGTGCACGACGACAAGCTCCACCCGGGGATTTTGTGGTCGTCCGGCAACCGCAAGTGGGGCGCGACGCTCGACGGCGAGACGGTGATCCGCCGCTCGGCCATCGGCCTGAACGCCGCGCGCGACGTGCTTTACGTCGCGATCACCAATCACACGAACGCGCGCGTCCTCGCCGACGGCATGCGCCACGCGGGCGCGGTCGACGTGGCCCAGCTCGACGTGAACTGGTCGTATCCGAAGTTCGTGCTGTTCGAGCCGAAGGAAGCGGGCGGGCCGCGCAAGGCCGTGGCCCTCGCGAGCGGCTTCGAGTTTTCCGAAGACGAGTACATCCGCAAGCGCGCGCGCCGCGATTTCTTCTACTTGGTGCGAAAACCCGCGACGGCGTCACACTGAGCCGCCCATGCCCGAGCTGCCCGAAGTCGAGGTCACGCGGCGCGCCGTCGCGCCGAAGCTCGTCGGCCGCCGCATCGCGGAGGTGCGCACGACCAAGCCGAGCTACTTTTTTCTCACGCCGCCCGCGCGGCTCAAGCAGGCGCTCACGGGTCGTTCGGTGGTGCGGCTCGATCGCCACGGGAAATACCTGGTCGCGCTCCTCGACGACGACACGCGCCTCCTCTTGCATCTCGGCATGACGGGGCAGCTCTTCGCCGCGGGCGCGCGCAGCGTGCGGCTCCTGTCGGCCGAGCGCCGGAGCACGCTCGCGCCCGACGCGCAGCCCGCGTTTCGTCCCGACGCGCACACGCACCTCGCGCTCGAGTTCGCCGACGGGCCGCCGGCGCTCTACTTTCGCGACGTCCGCAAGTTCGGCAAATGCGCGTGGCTCCGCCGGGGCGAAACCGACGCGCGACTCGACAAGCTCGGTACGGACGCGCTCGTCGCGACGGGCGCCGAGCTTCACGCGGCGGCACGGCGCCGGAGCACGCCCATCAAGTCGCTCTTGCTCGAGCAGAGCGTCATCGCCGGCATCGGAAACATCTACGCGGACGAGGCGCTCTTCTTCGCGAAGATTCGCCCGACGCGACCCGCGCGGCGCGTGACTCGGGCGGAATGCGACGCGCTCGTGCGCGCGGCGCGGCGCGTGCTCGAGCGCGCGATCGAACGCGGCGGCTCGTCGATCGACGACTTCGTGCGCCCCGACGGGTCGGACGGCCAATACCAGCGCGAGCGCAAGGTGTACGCGCGCGAAGGCGAAGCGTGCTCGCGCTGCAAGACGCCGATCGAGCGCATCGTCATCGGCCAGCGCTCGGCGCACTTTTGTCCGAGCTGTCAGCGTTGATTTTGGGCGAGCGATCCGCGCGTTGGGATAACCTCCGCGCATGGATGCCGACGTAGCCAAGCGCCTGGCGGCCCAGGCCGCCGCGGATCTCATGCCGGACGCGGGCGTCATCGGGCTCGGCACCGGCTCGACCACGCGCTACTTCATCAACGAAGTCGGCCGGCTCGTGAGCGAGGGACGCAAGCTTTCGGCCGTGCCGACCAGCCGCCGGAGCCGCGAGCTCGCCGCGCAACTGCACATTCCGCTCCTCGACGACATGGGTCCCTGGAACATCGACGTGTGCGTGGACGGCGCCGACGAGGTGAGCGCGGAGCTCGATCTCATCAAAGGGGGCGGCGGCGCGCACACCCGTGAAAAAATCGTAAACCGGCACTCGCAGCAGAACGTGATCATCGTCGACGAATCGAAGATCAGTCGGCGGCTCGGCGAAAAGTGGCCCATTCCCATCGAGGTCGTCGTTTTCGGGCACCGCGCGACGGGCCAAGCGCTGAAGAGCTTCGGCGAGCCCCACCTGCGGTTTTCGGGCGATAACCCCTTCGTCACCGACTCCGGCAACTACATCTACGATCTGAGGACGCTGCCCATCGAGGATCCGGTCGAGCTCGAGGAGGAGCTCCGCCACCTGCCCGGGGTGATCGAGACGGGGCTCTTCTGCGGGCGCGCCGACATCGTGATCGTCGCCGGCTCGAACGGCGTGGAGCTCTGGCACCGCGACGGCCGGCGCCAGCCTGCAAAGAAAACGTAACGGCGCGACGCGCGCCCAAATTTGGCTACACTCCCCGGCGTGGCCCTCTCGCGTCGCGTGAAGAGTTTCGTGGGATCGGGAGCGCTGCTCTGGGCAGCGAACGGCGCCGCGGCGCCGACGGACGCGCCGAGCGGCTCGGGAGCACCGCCGGCGACATCCGCCGGAGCACCGCGCGCCCCCGCCGCAGCGCACGCTCCGGCGTCGCCGCACGCGCCCCACACGCCGCACGCTCCGCCCGCCGCGGCGTCCGGACATGCGCCCGCAGGCACGCCCTCCGCCGCGCCGAGCGCGAAGCCGGCAGACGGACCGAGCGACGATCACGCCGCGCTCGCCGGGCGAGTCGCGGTGCTCGAACGCGCGGGAAAGCCGCTCGAGCTCGGCGTGGTCCTGAACGGCGACGGTCGCATCGCCACGGCGCTCGCGGCCCTCGGCGACGGACGTCACCTCGACGCGCGCTATTCCGACGGAAAAATCGTGCCCGTGCGTATCGGACACGCCGACCGCGCGCACGATCTCGCGCTCGTCGTGCCGGCGAACGCCGAGCACAAGCTCGGACTCAAGGCCGCGCGTGAGAGCGCGCCGGCGATGCACGCGACGCTCGGGAGCTTCGTCGCGTCGGGCGGCAAAGCGGCGCCCGGCCCCACCGTCACGCCCACGGGCCCGAGCGCGTTCAACGGCAACGACGGCAAGCCGTACCCCGAAGCGATCGCGTTCACGTCCGCGCTCGGCGCGACGAGCACCGGCAGTCCGCTGGTCGACACGAACGGCGAGGTCGTCGCCATCGTCACGCGCGCCTGCCAGAAGAAGGCGGGCGGCGGGTGCACGGCCGTCCTCGTCGGCACGCCGGTCGGCGTGGTGCGCGATTTCCTGCGCGCGGCACCGAAGACGGCCGCGCTCCCCACCGCGTCGCTCGGCTTCGAGGTGACGCCCGAGGACACGGGCACGGCGCGCGGGCTTCGTGTCACGCTCGTCGGCCGACCCGCCGCGACTCTCGGCCTGCGGGCTGGTAACGACGCGCGCACGGCCGATGTCATCGTCGCGCTCGACAGCGTACCCGTGACTACACTGGACGCCTACGAACACGCGCTCGAAGATCACGCGGTCGGCGACGTGGTCGATCTGCTCGTGCTCGGCTCCGGCCGGTATCGGCACGTGACGGCGGTGGTCTCCGCCGCGCCGCGCTAATTGACAGAGGAATCCGGGGAGGCGACTATCCCGCGAACCTGCCCGACCGGGCAGCGCTAGTCTGCCGTGTCGAGCCCCCTGCGTATCGAAGTAGCCGGCCAAACGGACGTGGGCCGCAAGCGCGCCCACAACGAGGACAATTTCGCCATCATGGCCGAATACGGCCTCTACGTGGTGGCGGACGGGATGGGCGGACATGCGTCCGGCGAGATCGCGTCGAAGATGGCGGTCGACACGCTGCACGAGTTCTTCACGGCGACCGCCGACGACCCGGAGCGCACCTGGCCGTACAAGATGGATCGCTCGAAGGGTTACGAGGAGAACCGTCTCGTCACCGGCATCAAGCTCTGCAACCTGCGCATCTACGAGCAAGCGCAGCGGAACGCGAAGCAGCGCGGCATGGGCACGACGCTCGCGGCTCTCTTCGCGGTGGAAGACGGCATCTACGTCGCGCACGTCGGCGACAGCCGCGTTTACCGCATTCGCGAGCGCAGCATCGAGCAGCTCACCGAGGACCACTCGCTGCTCAACGACTACAAGAAGATGAAGCACCTCACGCCGGAGGAGATCGCGAATTTCCCCCACAAGAACGTGATCGTGCGCGCGCTCGGGATGAAGGACACGGTGAAGGTCGACACCCGCTTCGAGGCGCCGCGCGCCGGGGACGCGATGGTGCTCTGCAGCGACGGCCTGTGCGGCCCCGTGAGCGACGAACGCTTGCTCGACCTCGTGCTCGGCGCCCCGAATCTCCCGACCGCCACCCAGCGCCTGATCGACGCCGCCAACGAAAACGGCGGCCCCGACAACATCACCTGCGTCATCGCGCGCTGGATCGAATAGCGAATCCGCGCCGCTCGAAGCCGCGTACTCCCGCGCACGTTCGCCGGGCGGCGGCACCGCAAACCCACATGCACGAGGCCGCGTATTTGACGGCACCTGGGGTGGGGTGCATCCTGAGCTCTCGATGGGCATGAAGCTCGGAGAGAAGGTGGCGGTCGAGTCCCTCGAGCTCGAGCTCAAGGCGCCGACCGAGCTCAAGCTCGCCGGCACGCTGAGCACGCCCACGGCCCAAGCCGAGTTCCGGCGCCTGCTTCAGGATTTGCACTCGGACATCGTGGCGGCGCGCACGGCGTCGTTCGCGGTCGACGTGCAGGCGCTGAGTTTCGTCAACTCCTCGGCGATTCGGGCCTTCGTGGATTGGATTTCGCGCGCGGCGCACGCCGGTTACACGCTCGCTTTCAAGACGAGCGCGAGCGTGACGTGGCATCGCCTGAGCTTCTCGGTGCTGAAATCGCTCGCTCCCGCCACCGTCGAAATCGTCGAGTCGCGACCCTCCGTCGCAGGTGGAGGCCACCCATCGTGAGGAAGGGGGCCGAAGCTGAGCGCACCCTCAAGCTCGCGCGGAAGCACGCGGCACTCGAGGACGCTCAGCGCTTCGCCGCGCTCGCGGTCACGTACTGTACGCCCGAATGCCGCGAGGCCGTGACGCTCGCCGTGTGCGAGCTCGGCGAGAACCTCATCAAGTACAGCGGCAACCAGGACGAGCTCCACGCCGGGACCATCGGCGTTTCGTGCGACGGCGACAGCGTGCGCGTGCGCGCGATCAACCAGGTGACGTCGGTCGAAGACGCGCAGCGCGTGCGCGAGCTGGTCGAGAAAATCACGCGTTCGGGCGTCGCCGTGCGTGATCTCTATCGTGCCCGCCTGCAGCAGTTGTTCGACAATCCGAACGCTCCGCGCACGCAACTCGGCCTCTTGCGGATGGCGTTCGAAGGGGGCTTCCGCTTGTCGTGCAGTTTCGATCATTCGGAGCTGCAGATCGTCGCCGAGCGGACCTGCGCCGGCGCTTCATGAAACTCGCGCTCCGCCCGGCGCGCGCCGCCTCGGTGCTCGCACTCGTGTGCGCACCGGCGGGCTGCAGCGAGAACCGAACGCCGCCTCCGCGCCCGGAGCGTGAAGCGGCGAGCGTGAAAGCAGCGCCGACGGCGACGTCGCAGGCGACGCCGGCCGGGGCGTCGCGCGAGCCGCTCGAGGCGTTGCCGGAGCGGGCGAAGGTCGACCCGACGGTGGTCGCGCTCGGGCGGCGCCTCTTTCACGAACCGCGACTCTCGAGCAGCGGCAAGGTGGCGTGCGCGAGCTGCCACGACCTCGCGAAGGGCGGCGTCGACGGGCAGAAGCTCTCGACCGGAGTGGGCGGCCAGCTCGGCGTCGTGAACGCGCCGACCGTGTACAACGCGGCGCTCAACTTCGTGCAGTTCTGGGACGGGCGGGCGGCGACGCTCGAAGAGCAAATCGGTTTCCCGCTCACGACCACGTACGAAATGGGGTCGAGCTGGGACAAGGCGCTCGCCTTCCTGAGCGCCGATCCGAGCTACTCCGCGGCGTTCAAAGCGAGTTTTTCGGACGGCGTCACGGAGGCGAACACCCGGCAAGCCATCGCCGATTTCGAGCGCACGCTCTTGACGAAGAATTCACCGTTCGATCGCTACCTCGCCGGGGACGAGCACGCGATCAGCGCGGAGGCGCGCACCGGTTACGAGACGTTCAAATCCGTCGGCTGCATCGCGTGCCATCAGGGCCGCAACGTCGGCGGCAACATGTTCCAGAAGTTCGGCGTGCTCGGCGACTACTTCAAGGATCGCGGCCACGTCACCGACGCCGACTACGGCCGCTACAACGTGACGCACCTCGAGTCCGATCGCTTCGTGTTCCGCGTGCCGTCCTTGCGCAACGTCGAGCGCACCGCGCCCTACTTCCACGACGGCTCCGCGGCGACGCTGAATCAAGCCGTGCAGGTGATGGCGCGCTACCAGCTCGGTCGCAAGCTCTCCGACGATCAGGTCGCAGCGCTCATCGCGTTCTTGAAGTCGCTCTCGGGGGACCTCGCGCCCGCGGGAGAAAAGGGCTGAAATTCGCATGAGCAGCGCGCGCTGGTTCACGCTCATCGGCGGCCTGTTCGCGCTCGCCTTCGGCGTGTCGGCGCTCCTCTACCTGCGTTCGCGCTCGGCCGACTTCGATTCGCACACCCGCGCCGTCCAAGCCATCGGCAACGTGCGCCACCTCGATCGCTTGCTCTCCGAGCAAGTCCTCGCCGCGCGCTTCGGCCTGTTGAACCAGTACGACCCGTTGACGGCGACGGAGCAGGAGCTCACCGGCGCCGAGAGCGCCGTCCACGCGCGGGTCGCCGCGGTCGGCACCACGCCGGAGATCGAGTCGGCGCTCGCCGAGCTCGACCGGGCGCTCGCCGACCGCAGGAGCGCCCTCGAGCACTTCAAGGCCGAGAATTCGGTCCTCAAGAACTCACTCCGCTACCTGCCGACGGCGGGCGAAGAAGTGACGAACGAGCTCGGGCCGAACGCGACGGGGCCCGTCGGGCGCGACATCAATGCGCTCGTGCGGGCGGCGCTCGTTTACAACCTGATCGGCGATCAGAGCACGCGCGAGGCGCACCTCGCGGCCATCACGCGCGTGGCCGCCGAACGCGCCGAGCTCCCGCCCGACACCGCGTCGGACCTCGATCTCTTGCTCGCGCACGCGCGCGTGATCGGCGAGCGCCAGCCCTCGGTGGACGGCTGGCTGAAGCGCGCCGCGAACGAAGAGGTGAACGACCGACTCGGGACGCTCGAGAGCCTGTATCAGCGCCGCTTCAGCGAGAGCGCGGCGACCGCGAACGAGTACCGCAAAGTGCTCTACGGCTGGTCACTCTTCCTGGTCGTCGCGGTCGCGATCGCGGGCCTGCAGTTGCGCAAGCTCTACGCGGGGCTCGAGCAGCGCGTGGCCGAGCGCACCGCCGAGCTCGGCCGCGCGCTCGAGGCGCTGTGGGGCGAAATGAAGCTTGCGCGCCGGATTCAGGAGGCGCTCGTTCCGAACGAACCGGTGCTCGCCGGCTGCGACGTGGCCGCGAGCATGAAACCCGCGGAGCAGGTCGGCGGCGACTACTACGACGTGATCCACACGAAGACGCACGAGTGGATTCTGATCGGCGACGTGTCGGGACACGGCGTGCCGGCCGGCCTCGTGATGATGATGTGCCAGACGGCGGTCCGAACGGCGCTCGCGCGCGACCCGGAGCTCATGCCCGACCGCTTGCTCGTGCTCGTGAACGCCGTGCTCACGCAGAACATCCGCCAGCTCGGTGAAGACAAGTACATGACCATCACGGCGCTCCGCCGCGACGCGAGCGGCGCCATCTGGTTCGCGGGAGCGCACCAGGACATCTTCGTTTATCGCGCCGACAGCGACGCGATCGAGGCGGTCGAAACCGCGGGGCTCTGGCTCGGCTTGCGCGACGACGCCGAGGGCGCGTTCACGCCGCGCGAGCTCAAGCTCAAGACGGGCGATCTTTTGGTCCTGCACACGGACGGCGTGACCGAGGCCGTGCGGGACGGGGCCATGTTCGACACGAGCGGCATGCGGCGCGCCCTCGCCGGGGCGAAGGGCAAGACGGCGCGACAGGTGCTCGATGCCCTCTTGCACGCGCTCGAAGGCTTCGAACTGACGGACGACGCGACGTTGCTCGTGATCCGGCAGCTCGAAGCCATGCCGCTCTCGGCGCCGAGCGCGGCCCAACCGGCGGCGTCGTCGCGTCCCACCGCACCGTGACCCGGCCAAACGACCGGTGACGCGCGCTCCCCGGCGCGCCCGGCCGCGGGCTACCGTGTCCGACCCGTGCTCCGCCGGACACTCCTCCACGACGGCTGGCAACTCGCCTGCTCGCACTGGCTCGTGCCACCGGCGCGCCTCGGCTACAGCGAGCTCGATTGGCTCCCCGCGCGCGTGCCCGGCCACGTGCACACCGATCTGGTCGAGGCCGGCGTGATCGCGGACCCGTTCGCCCGGCGTTTCGAACTCGGGTGCCAGTGGGTCGACGGCGAGCGCTGGGTCTACCGCACTCACTTCGACTTCACGCCCGACGCCGCCCTGCCGCGGCGCTTGCTCCATTTCGACGGACTCGACACCGTCGCGAGCGTCTGGCTCGACGGCCAGAAGCTCGCCGAGCACGACGACATGTTCGTGCCGCTCGAGCTCGACGTGACGGAACGCTTGGCGCCCGGCCGGCACGAGCTCCGCGTCGAGTTCGAGCCGGCGGTGAGCATCGGCCGCCAGCGCCGTGCGCGCTACCTCGCGAGCGAAGGCTTGCGTGAGAACGTCGTGCGCTTCGACGAGCAGGCCTTCGTGCGGAAGGCGCAGTACATGTACGGTTGGGATTGGGGGCCGCGCCTGGTTTCGGCAGGAATTTGGCGACCGGTGACGCTGGTCGAGCACGCCGGTCGTTTGCTCGACGTGTTGGTCGAGCAGACGCACCTCGCCGGCGGCGCGGTCGAGCTCAGGCTCTGGTCGGACGTGGACGGCGACGGCGTCGTGGAGCACGCGGTGGAGGGCGTCCCGGGCGTCTTTCGCGACGGCGAAGCCGCGCGCCTCGAACGCGCCGAGCTCTGGTGGCCGGCGGGGCTCGGCGCGCAGCGCTTGTTCCGCGTGACGAGCCGGCTCGTGGGCGCCGAACGTCGCGTGCTCGACGAGCGCACGACGCGCGTCGGGCTCCGGCGCGTGCGTCTCGTGCGGGAACCGGACGCTCACGGCGAGTCGTTCGAGCTCGAGGTGAACGGCGAGCGCGTCTACTGCGTGGGCGCGAACTGGATCCCGGACGATTCGTTCCCGGCGCGCGTGTCCGAGGCGCGCACGCGCGAGCGGCTCGCCCAGGCGCGCGAGCTCAACATGAACATGGTGCGCGTGTGGGGCGGCGGCCTCTACGAAAGCGACGACTTCTACGCCGCGTGCGACGAGCTCGGCATGCTCGTGTGGCAGGATTTTCCGTACGCTTGCAGCTACTACCCGGAGGATCCCGACAGCCTGAAAGCCGCGCGGCGCGAGGCCCGCGAGAACGTGCGGCGGCTCCGCAATCACCCGAGCCTCGTGCTCTGGTGCGGCAACAACGAGAACCGGACGATGTTCGAGTCGGGCTGGGACGATCCGAAGCGTCACCCGCCGCGCTACTACGGCGAGCGCATCTACGAGGGCGTCTTGCCGCAAGTCCTCGCCGAGCTCGACCCCACGCGGCCGTACGTTCCGACGTCGCCCTGGGGCGGCGCGCGCGCGAACGACGGCGGCACGGGGGACCAGCACTATTGGGACGTGTGGCACGGCCGCGGCGACTATCGATTTTACGCCGATTCGAAGGCGCGCTTCGCTTCCGAGTTCGGCTTCGCCTCCGCACCGGGTCCGCGCGTGTGGGCGAAAATCGCGCAGGGCACGGCGTCGCCGCTCGAGCTCCCGGTGCGCGACGCGAACGCGCGCTGGCACGACAAGACGCTCAAGGGCTACGAGACGTTCGTCGGCTTCGTCGAGCTCCACTACCCGCCGGCGACGAACCTCGAGGAGTGGACGTACTTTTCGCAGTTGAACCAGCGCGACGCCCTCCGCTTCGGCATCGAGCACTTTCGCCGCTCGGATTTCTGCAAGGGCGCGCTCATCTGGCAGCTCAACGACTGCTGGCCGGCCCAGAGCTGGGCGGTGCTCGACGCCGAGGGCGAAGCGAAAGCGGCGGCGTTCGAGCTCCGACGGCTGTTCGCGCCGGCGCTCGCGAGCCTCGTCGTCGAAGCCGGCAACGTCACGCTCTTTGCCGTGCTCGACAACGCGACGGCGCCCTGCGCGGCCCGGGCCGTGCTCGAGGCGCGCTCGCTCGTCGACGGGCGCGTGCTCGCGCGGCGCGACCTCGAGCTCACGCTCGCGCCGCGCGAACGGCGACTCGCGCTCGAGCTCGACGTGAGCGGCTGGGATCCGCGCGAGACGTTCGTCACCGGAACCTTCGCGGAGTCGGCGACCGCGCGGCTCCTTTGCGAGCCGAAGGACGCGCGCGTCGCGAAGCCCCGACTCGAAGCGCGGCCGGTCGCGGGCGGCGTGCTGCTCGCGAGCGACGCGCCGGTCCTCGACCTTTTCCTGTGGGATCCGACGGGCGAAACGCGCCTGACGGACAACTTCGTCACGCTCGTGGAAGCGGGCACGCGCTTCGTGCGCACGGCCGGACCGGTCGAGCGGTTGCGCGGCAGGAGCCTCGCGGGCGCGCACTCGATCGCGGTCGAGGCGTGACGCGACGGCGCTCGCGCCGCGCTCGGCGCGGTGCGAGGAGCCGCCGTCAGTGGGCGGGCGCCGCCGGTTTCGGCACGGGCGCGACCACGTTTACCGGCTGGGCTTCGTTGTCGACGCGGGAAGGCTCGCCCGAAAGCGGCGCGAGGAGCGCGTAAATCAGCCCGAGCGCGAGCAGCATCAGGAGCCCCGTCACGAAGTACGTGTTCACCGGCGGGTGGCGCGACGTGCTCCAGCCGTCCGCGTAGAATTTCCCGTCGCTGCGCTCGCGCACGCGCTGTTGAAAGCCGGCGAGCAGATCGGGCGCGTCGCCGTCGCCGCGGAGCGCGCCGCGCAGGGCGGAACGCAAGCGTTCATCGTCGACACCCGAGACGCTCGGCACGCTCGGGACCTCGTCGGAGCCGTCAGTCATCGTAACCTCGTTCGTTCATGGCACCTTCTCCCCGAGTTTTCGACCGACCGCCGATTTGAGCATGCCGCGCGCCCGATGCAGCCGGCTCTTCACCGTGCCTTCGGGCAGCCCGGTGACCTCGCAGAGCTCTTCGTACGTGAGATCTTCCACGTCGCGGAGCACGAGCACCTCGCGAAAATCGGGGTCGAGCTCCGCGATGCACGCTTGCACGACGCGTTCGAGTTGAAACCCCTCGACCAATTGATCGGGCCGCGTGGTCTCGCCGAACGTCACGCCTTTGCCCTCGCTGAGCGGCAAGCGTTCGGCGGCCGGCTCGAGCTCGTCCTGCTCCCCGCTGTGGCGGCGCGACAGGTACTTCATCCGGTTTTTGCAGAGGTTCACGGCGATGCGATAAATCCACGTGCCGAGCCGGGAGTCGCCGCGGAACGTGCCAATCGCCTTGAACACCTGCACGAACACTTCCTGCGCCATGTCCTCGGCTTCGTCGCGCCGGCCGAGCATGCGCAGGAGCAAGCGGAACACGCGTTGCTCGTACGCCTCCACGAGCTCGTTGAAGGCGCGCTCGTCGCGGGCAATCAAGCGCTCGATGAAGCGCTGCTCGTTCGTCTCGTCGAGCTCGGCCAAGTTCCGGTCCGCGCTAAAGTAGTCCGACCCGCCGGCGGCGTCGCGGCCCGACGGTGGCGGGGCGCGCGCCCCCGCCGCTTCGACGCGCGCAAAGAGCCGTAAGGCCATGCCGATAGCGACAGCGCCGGGGCGCCCGAGTTCCGAAAGAGACGCCGAGGAGCCCGTCCGAGCCCGCTCGAGGCTCCGCCGCGACCGGCCGGAAAAGAGGGAAGACTCGGCCGCGCGCAAACGTTGTGGGCGCCGGCCGAGGCGCCGGGCGCCTTGATGAGAGTGCCGCACGGCGGTAATACTCGAGTATGACGGTGTCCCGTTTGGCCGTTTCGTTCGACAGTGAGCTCGCGCGGGCCGTGAAGAAGGCGGCCGGGTCGGAACCCACGTCGAGCTGGCTCGCCGACGCCGCGCGCCGCAAGCTGCGCGCCGAAGGGCTTTCGCGCGTGGTCCTCGAGTGGGAGGCCGAGCACGGGACACTCGGTGCGGGCGAACTCCGCGCGGTTGCCACGAAGCACCGCAAGCGCCGCGGCCGATGAGCGTGGTCGTCTTCGACGCCGGCGCGCTGATTGCCGTCGAACGCAACGATCGCGAGCTCTGGGCGACGTTGAAGCTGCTCGCTCGCAACGGCGACGACGTCCTCGTCCCGAGTACCGTGGTCGCGCAGGTGTGGCGCGGAACCCGCTCTCAGGCCCGGCTAGGCAGCGCGCTCGGGTTCTGCGTGATCGTGCCGTTCGACCCGCTCGCTCGAAAGGTCGGCGAGCTGTGCGGCCGCACCCGCACGACGGACATTTGTGACGCGCACGTCGCACTCGTAGCCGCGCACGGCGCCGACGTCCTCTACACGAGCGACGAGCGCGATCTTCGGCGTTTGCTCGCCGCTTGCGGTCGCTCTCCGACCGTCGTGCGCTGTTGAGCGCGCGTGGAACGGCGCGACCCGGCGCCGCCCACCGCGACGCGCGACGGTCGCCCCTCAAGCCAATCCCCCCGGCTGTCGCTCAGTATGCCGCCGCGTGCTCGAACGCGTACTCGAACCCGACGAAGGCTTGGGCGCGGCGCGTGGGAGCGAGCTCGGCGCGCGAGACGTTGGCGTTCGCGTAGATGTTCGCGCCGATGGCGTAAGGCTCGACCCGCGCGAAGGAGTAGTCGAAGCCGGCGCGGTAGGTCAAGCCGGGCACGGCGGGGAACGCGCCGCTCACCGTGGCGCGCAGCGAGAGCGACGGCGGGGCGCTCGGCGGCGGCGTGAATCCGCCGTCGTAGTAGCGATCGGCGAGGCGGCGGCCGCTGAAGTGCGACGCGAGGCCGAGCGTCGGGAGCTTCCCGCCGAGATCGTAGGAGACGCGCGCGTTGCCGAACGCTTCGGGCGCGACGGGCGGGATTTGGGGGCCGCTGCCGTCGCCGGGATCGACGTGAGTGATGGCGGACGTGAAGTTCAGCCCGAAGCGCAGCCGTCCGTTGACCGCGGCGCCTTCGTACGCCGCGTTCAGGCCGTAGTTATCGACGCTCACGGTGTTGGCGTAGCGGTACGCGATGGCGGTATCGGGCGCGAGCTCGCCGCGCGCGATCGCGGCGTCGAGCTCGGGTTGGGAGAGCTGCAAGGTGCCGACGAGGTTCGACCACGTCGAGCGAAACACGCCGAAGAGCACGCGGTGCTTGCCGAAGCGTTGCTCGACGCTGCCCTCGATCGAATGCACCGTTTCGGGGCCGAGCGACGGCGCCGCGATTTGCGAGTCCGGATCGGCGTACGTGAGCTCGTAGGCGGACGGACCCCGGAACGCCTCGGCGTAGATGAGCTTGATGCGCCCGCCGCGCCACGGGGCGACGCCGAGCGCGGTGCGCGGCGAGAGCTTCGTGCCGAAGCGCGAGTCGTCGTCGAGCCGCACGCCGAGGTTCAAATCGAGCCACGAAGTGGGGCTCAGGGTTTGCGCCGCGTACGGGGCGATCAAGCCGTCGGTGCGGTGAGCGGCCGTCGGTGTGAGCGTACCCGACCCGAGCCGATCGGCGATGGTCAGGCGATCCTCGGCGTCGCGCACGCGCGCATCGACGCCGAAGAGCGTGGTGGCGCGCAGAATCGGCCATTGCACGAGCGCGTTGGCTTCGGCCCCGAGCTGGCGGCCGACGCCGTGCAGGAAGCGATCGCAGCCGCTCGTGAAGCCGTCCGGACAGTCCTCCGCCGCGCTCGTGTGATTGAACCACTGGTAGTCGTAGAGATCGCCGTAGCCGCGGACCATCAGCTCGACGCGCGACGAGAGCGGCACGCGCTGACTCAAATCGACGTTCACGAAGCGGTCGATCTCGCGATTCGTCGGATCGTCGAAGTCGGCGGTGTAGGCCGCGAGCGACTCGGGATAGATGGTGCTGCGCCGAAACGCCGACGCGCGGACCGACGCGTGGAAGTCCCCGGTCGCGAAGCGGAGGTAGGCGGCGGGAGCTTGGAGATAATCGGCGTGACGGAGCACGCCGCCCCAGACGCCGGGCGTCGCGTTCGGCCCGAAATCCTTCGGAGCGCCGGTGACGGCGTCGGCGCCGTACGCTTGCGGGCCGAGCTGCCAGGCGGGACCCTGGTTCGCGTAGTACTCGAGTCCGAGGGTGAGCTCGGACGGCGCGCCGCCGAGCGAGAACTCGCGGCCGTAGCCCGCGCCGAGGCGATAGCCGTAGCCGAGCGCGGCGCCGAGGCTCGGCGCGGGGGGCCCGCCGGGATCGTGCGGCGCGAGGGACGCGTCGCCCTCGGCGACGATGCGCGCGCCGGAGAAGTCCTTGGCGCGTTTGGTGACGATGTTGATGACGCCGAGCATGGCCTGAGCGCCGTAGAGCACGGAGCCGGGCCCGAGAATCACCTCGATGTGGTCGATCATCTCGAAGGGCACGCCGGCGCCGCGATCGAAGTAGGCCGTGCCGTTCCACGGTTCGTTCACCGCGTGTCCGTCGACCAGGAGGAGCACGTGGTTGCCGTAGTCGCCGTTGATCTGCACGCCGCGCGCGCCGATTTCGACGGCGTGGCTCGGCGTCGAAGTGGCCATGCCGAGCGAGAGGTAGTCGATCGCCTCGTCGAGGGTGCGGATGCCGTAACGGCGAAGCTCGTCGGCCGTGATGACGCTCGAGGTCGCGGGCGCGGTCGCGTCCGTTTCGCTGCCTTTCGACGGCGTCGAGACGATGGATTGATTCAGGAGCGCGTCGAGATCGGAGGAAGTCTGCGCGCGCGCGCGCGGTGCGAGCGTGAGCACCAAGCCGACCCCGGCGACCAGCGAACGCAGTTTCACGGTACGACCCTCGCGAGCTTCAAGACTTCGGGTTTGAACGCGACCTTTTGGCGGCGCGCCTGCTCGAGATTGACGACGAGCTTCGGGCGGCCCGACTCGGCGTCGAAGCCGAGCACGGCCCCGCGCTCGACGTAAGACGAGGCGGCGGCGACGCTCAAGATCGAGACGTCGACGAGCGCGCGCGCAACGGCGTTCATCTCGTCCGCAAGGCCGACGCTCACGAAGAGCACGGCGGCGCCGCGGCTCTTCACGACCTCGGCGACGCCCGCGGGCGTCGAATAGCGGACCAGTTCCTCGACGTGCGGCAGGCCCCCGAGGTCGTCGAGGACGGCGAGCTCGGCTTTGATTTGCTCGCCCACGCGCGCCGACTCGGGGTCGCTCGCCTTCACGAGCACGAGCACCGTGGCGCGTCCGCGCGCGCGTTCCGCGTAGTTGCGGTCGTAGGCGACGACTTTCGAGAGCAGCTCGGCCTGGAGCCGGATCGGGACTTCGACCGTCTGTGTCCTACCTTCTCGCACCCACGAGAGGACTCCGAGCGCGACACCCACGCGGCAGAACGCTCTCCGGTCGAGGCAGAGGGGTGACAAAGCGCGGGTTCCCGCGGGTGTTACGGGCCCGTGACGGGCGCGCTTAACCCCTCCCGCGCACACGACGTAAGGACGATGTGGGTCCGAAGCCCTCCGATCCCATCCAAACGCTGGCGAGGCCGGGAGGCTTCGTGTCGGTGGCGAGCCGCCTGGCGGTGGTCATCTTCGCGCTCGTCGCGGGCGTTTCGCTGGTCGTCGCCTTCGAGCTCACGGAGCGCGAGCGCCAGCACAACGTCGAGTCGAAGGAGCGCGCCGGGCGAATGCTCACCGAGCTCTTCGCCGCCTCGGTCGCGCCCGCGCTCGACTTCGCCGACTCCGACGCCGTCACTTCCTCGCTCGGCATGTTGGCACGCAATCGCGAGGTCGTGGACGCGGCGGTCTGGAGCGCCGCGGGCGACGCACCGCTCGCCTCGCTGCGTCCGGCGACGCGCCTCACCGCGAGCGACCGGAAACCGGGCGCCCGCCGCGCGCTCGATCACATCGACATCAGCGTGCCGGCGCGCGACCCGAACGGCAAGACGCTCGGGACGGTCTGGGTGCGCGTCTCGCTCGCGTCGGAAAACGCCGCCTTCGCGAGCGCGCGCACGCGGATTTTCTGGCTCGCATTCGTGCTCTCGGGGGTGATTGCCGCGCTGCTCGTCGCGCTCGTCAGGCGCACGATCATCTCGCCCCTCGCCAAGCTCGAGCGCGCGGCGCGCCGGCTCGCTCGCGGCGAGCTCGTCGAGCTCGTCGATCTGCGGCGCGACGAAATCGGCACGCTCGGCCACACGTTCAATCACATGGGGCGCGTGCTGCGCGAGCGCGAAGAGCGCATCGTGGCGGTGAATCTGCGGTTGCAGGGGCTGCTCGATCACATGCGGCAGGCCATCGTCGTGTTCGACGGCGAGGGACGCCTCGGCAGCGAGCGTTCGCGCGCCGCGCGCGAGCTCTGCGGCCACGGCGCGTCGGCGTGCAAGAACGTGATCGATCTGCTCTATCCGAGCGGGCGCGCGTCCGAGATCGAGCGCGAAGCGTTCACGGTGTGGCTCGCCGAAGCGGCGAAGACGCCGCCGAGCGACTTCGAGGAGCTCCTCGAGCTCGCGCCGCGCGAGGCGAACCTCACGAGCGAGCACGGCGACGCACGCCTGTTCGAGCTCGAGTTTCGCGCCGCGGCGAGCGACGACGGCGAGCCGCGCATCATGCTGCTCGCGACCGACGTGACCTCGCAGCGCAAGCTCGAGCGCTCGGCCGAGGCGCGCGAACGCGAGCACCAGAAACAACTCACGGCGATGCGGCGGCTGCTCGCGGGCGGCGGACAAGTGTTCGTGCGCTTCCTCGCGTCCGCGCGCTTGCGCCTGCGCGAGACGGCGCGCGAGCTCGAACGAGATCGGGCTCTCGGCCCCGAGGTCGTCGAGAGCGTCTTTCGCTTCGTGCACACGCTGCGCGCCGAAGCACGCTCGTTCGATCTCGGGTCGGTGGAAACGCTCGCGCTCGGGCTCGAGCTCGAGCTCGCCGGCGCGCGCCACGCGCCCGCGGCCTCGCCGCTCCGTGCCGCCGCGCGCGCGAAGCTCGTGAGCGGGTGCGGCGAGCTCGAACGAGAGCTTCAGGTCGCCGAGGCGCTGTTCGTCGAGAGCTCGCCCATCGGCCGGCGCGTGCTCGAGCAAGTCACCGTGTCGCGCGAGGACGTGAGCGAGCTCTATCGGCGCTTCGGCGGACGCAAGGACGAGCTCGGCCGACTCGTGTCACGCCTGGCGGCGCGCCCTTTCGGCGAGCTCTTGTCGGCGCTGCCCGACAGCGTGCAGCGTTGGGCCACGAAGGAAGGCAAGCGCGTCGAGCTCTCGGTCGAAGGTCGCGAAACGCTCGTCCCGGCGGAGCTCAGCGAGCGCCTCGGCGGCGTGCTCGCGCACCTGCTCAGGAACGCGGTCGCTCACGGCATCGAGCCGCCGGCCGAGCGCCGCGAGAAGGGGAAGCTCGAAACCGGTCGCATCGACATCGGCTGTCGGGAAGTTCCGGGCGGTGTGGCAATCTCGCTCGCCGACGACGGCCAGGGCTTCGACGAAGACGCGCTCGGCCGCGCAACGGCCGACGGTTCGCGCCAGAATGCGCTCGAAATCGCGTTTTTGGCGGGAGTTTCGACCCGAACGCAACGCGACGAGCTCGCGGGCTCGGGCGTGGGGCTCGGCGCCGTCCGCGAGGAGTTGCAGAAGGCCGGCTACCTTGTCAGGATGGACTCCGCCCGAGGGAAAGGCGCGACGGCACGCATCGAGCCCGGCGAGGCGCGACTCGGAGTGACGCATGGCTGACGGACCGCTCATCGTGGTCATCGACGACAGCGAGGTCATCCTCGACCGCATCAAGCTACGGCTCGAGGCCGACGGCTACCGCGTGATCACGACCGCCCAAACGGTCGGCGCCGCCCGTCTCCTGCGCGGAGCAAGCCTCGTCATCCTCGACTGGCACATGCCCGGCATGAACGGCGGCGACGTGCTCGAGTCGCTGCGCGCCGCCGTCCAGAACTCGCAAACGCGGCCCCTCTTTTACCTTTACACGTCGGACCCGAGCGTCGCCGCGGGCGCGAAGAGCACGGGCTTCGACGGCTCCTTCGTGAACAAGGGCGACGACGACTCGCTCGCGCAACAGGTGGCGGCCGCCATGCGCATCGCGAAGCTGAAGGCACGCGCCGGCGGCCCCTCTTCTTCAAATTCTCGAAATTAGGGCAGTTTCTAGATTTAGCTGTTCTTTTGTTCAGTGGTCGGGCAAATGAGGGGGAGGCCATGACTCCCCTCTCCTCGACTCGCAGCATCGCCCCGTTCTACGCCAGCATCGCCGCCGACGGCGCTCGCATCACGCGCTACGCCGTCGCGCTCGACCAAATCCCCGCTGACTTTTTCGCCGACCCGGACGGCGTGTGGACGTTCGAAGGCTTGGCCGAAGCGGCCGGCTTCGCGCTCGACGCGGGCATCGCGCTCGGCGCCCTGCGCCGCTCGTTCAACGGGCACCCGGCGGGCTCGGCCGTGGTCACGCTGAACGCGGCGTCCCGGCCGTACGTCGCGGTGATCGAGTGCCCCGTGGCGTTCGCTTGTACGGCGCTGGAGTCCGAGCGGGCGGTGTCGGCGGCGTAGCGAACGGCGTGCGTCTCCTCCGCGGCCGCCCGCAGTCCCCGAGGACGGACGCTTGGAGGAGACCGCGGGCGCGCAGGGCGCCGCAGGCGACCGAGCACCTGCGAGAGGAGGCAGCAGTTCCCGCGCATGGATTCGAACCACGATTCAGGGATTCAAAGTCCCTTGTCCTGCCTTTAGACGACGCGGGAGAGGGCGCGCAGCCTAGCAGAGTTCGGCGCCGCGTGGCCCCGAGCCGTGCGGACGCGACGGCCGGCCGAACGCCGGGCGCGACGCGCGTGCGCCGTCTCTAGTTCGTGATCGCGTGCACGAGGGGCGGCGTGATGCGGTCGGAGCGGTAAACGCCGTAGTCGGGCGGGAAGCGGAACTCCCAGACGACCTTGCCGTCGGCCTTCGTGACCTCGAACACGCGACTCTCGACCGAGGGGTTCCGAATGCCGCCGGTGATGAGGATGTTGCCGTTCGGCTGGCGATCGGCGTCGCCCCAGAACGGCGTGTACCACTTGTCCGTGTACCAGGAGTCCGGAACGGCGAAGCTGCCGGGAAACTCCCACTCGAGCGTCGCCGTCTTCGCCGTCTCGTCGACGGTGTACTCGACCGCGCGCGAGTGGAACATCGACGTGTCGCCGCCCACGGCGCCCTGCGAGTAGCCGCCGTTGTCGAAGAACAGGATGGTGCCGTCGTCCTCGTGGATCTCCGGATCGTGCGAGTCGTCGAACTCGGACGTGGTCGGCGAATAAGCGAAATCGCCGAGGCCTTTGCTGCCGTACTTGGCCTGCAGGAGCCACTGCTTGGTCGGGTTCGTGTACGTCGTCTTGAGCAGACCGACCCAGCGACAGTTCGCCCACACTTCGTTCTTGTCGATGTCGAGGGTGATGGAGTTCGCGTGGCACCAATCCGAAGTGGAACCGGACGGCGGCGGCACGAGCGACGCGTAGTCGAGGTGCCAGACCTCGTTGCTGTCGGCGTCGAGCTCGTGGAAGACCGGATTTTGCAGGCCGCCGCTCGCGTTCACGTACTCGATGATGACGTAGTGGCCGTTCGGCAGCTTGGCCGCGTGGTGCGTCACGTTGCCCCCGGGCAGACACGCCTGGTACGTGCACTCCCAAATGATGTTGCCCGCGAAGTCGTACTCGCGCGGCGGCGTGCCGTTCGTGAGATTCGCGTTCCAGGTCGGCCCGATGAGGACGCCCTTGTCCGTGAGCTGCGTGGAGACGGCGCCGCCGATGTCGGGGTTCGTGCCGTCGATGACGTACCAGACGGGCAGCCCGTTCTCGTCGTAGATCACGGCCATCGGCGGGTAGTCGGAGCGCGCGTTCGTGGTGCCGTTGCCCTTCTGCACGTTCATCAACGTCCACCCGGGTTGCGTCTTCGTGGTGTCGTGGATCATCACCGTGCCGTTCGGGATGGTCGCCGGCATCATACCGGTCATGAACGTGCCGGTGCCGCTCGCGGAGCCGGAAATCGCCTTGATCATGTACGAGGTCATCGCGTGCATGCCGATCACGAGCACCTTGTGGTCGGTGACCATCGTGTCGTCGGAGATCTCCCACTCGTACGCGGTGTCGCCGAACTGGACGACGGAGTTTGCGGGCTGATCGGTGTGCCAGCTCACGAAGCAGGAGATGACGCTGTTCGGGTTCGGATCGATCGTGAGCGTGAGGCTGCCCGTCACGGTCGCGCCCGCGCTGCCGCCGCTTGCGGCGGGACCCGAGCCGCTCACTCCGCCCGCGCCGGCGCTGCTCCCGGGCACGCCGGCCCCGCCTGCGGGCGCGGAGGTGCCGCCCGAGCCCGCGGTCACGCCGGTGCCTCCGCTGCTCGGCATGCCGCTCGCGCCGCTCGTGCCTCCGGCGCCGCCCGACTTGGCCAGGGTCCCGGTGCCGGCCGCTCCCGTGCTCGTACCGCCGCTCGCGGTGCCGCTCGTCCCGCCGGTCCCGCCGCTGCCGCCGGCCGCGCCCGAGCTCGAACCGCCCGACGAATTCGAAGTGTTGTGTGCGCTGTTGCCGCAGCCAACGAGCGCGGCGAGGAGCGAGCTCCCTACGATAAGTCTAGTTCGCGAGTAGATCATTGGGGACATCCAGGGTCAGGTCGACGGAGCTCCGCCCACCGAACTCCAAGGTTCCCCCCGCGGTGTGTGCCGATGCAAAGGGCCCAGTAACTCAACTCAATCCGTTTGTGGCAGTTTATTTTCGAAAGCTCACATTTTGACGAGCCGCGCGAGTGCGCGAGTTGCGCAACGCCACGCTCGCGCTCGACACAGCCACCGAGCCGTCACGGGCCAGCCGACCAAGCGGCGCCGACACGAGCGACATTCCGCCTGCGCTCGAGTCGGAGACGCCGCGCAGCGCGCGAATGGGCTCTAAGGATGGCCTTTTCGTCACTGGTCATTCGAACACGATCCGCGACGACGGCGCGCGCGTGAGCGATGAATGCTCGGCGACGTGCACTCACGCCAAAAAGCAAGAATGACCATAGGGGAATGGATAGTGGCAGTTCCGTACGACGGATTGCCGCGAGCATGCCATTCAACAGGCGTGATCAGACTCGACTCGTTCGCGTCATCCGGCGCGATCCGCGCACGAAATCCACGCGAAACTCGCCGGCATTCGCGGCCAGGGGCGCTTTCGGCGCTACCGGCCCGCGCGCACTTCGACTGAGGAGCGTACGAGTCCCGTGCTCAGCGCGCGCTCGCGCGATGCACGTGTTCGGCGACGAAGCGCACCGCGTCCGGGTTCGTCTCCGGCAAGATACCGTGGCCGAGGTTGAAGACGTGGCCGCTCCGCGGAGCCGCCGCCAGCACTTCGTCCACGCGCTTCTGCAGGAGCGGCCGCGGCGCGAAGAGGAGAATCGGATCGAGGTTACCCTGGAGCGCGACGCCGTCGCCGAGCCGGCGCCGCGCCTCGTCGAGCGGCGTGCGCCAATCGACGCCGATCACGCTGCCGCCCGCCTCGCGCTGGAGCTCGAGCAGCGCGCCGGTGTCGGTGCCGAAGTGAATGACGGGCACGCCCCGCGGCGCGAGCGAAGCGAGCACGTGGCGCACGTGCGGGAGCACCCATTCGCGATAGTCGCGCGGCGACAAGCAGCCGACCCACGAATCGAAGAGCTGCACGGCTTGCGCGCCCGCGTCGATCTGCGCGTGAAGATAGCGCCGCACGACCTCGGCGAGCTTGTGCATGAGCGCGCCGAACGCCTCGGGCTCGTCGTACATGAAGCGCTTCACCCGCATGAAGTGCGAGCTCTTCCCGCCCTCGACGAGGTAGCTCGCGAGCGTGAACGGCGCGCCCGCGAAGCCGATGAGCGGCGTCTTCCCGTCGAGCTCGCGCCGGAGCAAGCGAATCGCCTGGAGCACGTGCGGCAAGCCTTCTTCCGGCTCGAACAGCCGCAGGTTCTCGACGGCAGCGCGGTCGCGCACGGGCGCGTGGATCACCGGACCTTCGCCCGCCGCGAACTCGAAGGGCGCCCCCATGGGCTCGAGCGGCAACAGAATGTCGGCGAAGAGAATCGCCGCGTCGACCTCGAACGCGCGGAGCGGCTGGAGCGTCACTTCGAGCGCGAGCTCGGGCGTCCTGCAGATCTCGAGCAGCGTGTGTTTCTCCCGCACTTTGCGGTACTCGGCCATGTAGCGGCCGGCCTGACGCATGAACCAGACGGGCGTCGCGTCGACGGGCTCGCGACGGCACGCGCGAAGAAAACGATCCCACATGGTGAATTATCCGAAGCGGCGCGCGCTCACAGCGCGGACGTGGGTCCGATCACCTGATGCGGCGCCTGCTCGCCCTTGCGCGCGCGATCTTTCATCTCGTACTTCGAGGGGCACTTGGCGAACACGGTGGTGGCTTCGAGATGGCCCGACGGATCGAGCGTGCCCTCCGCCGTCGCCACCACGTCCATGCCCGGCATGTCGCGGAACGTGTCCGGAATGGTGCAGCGCGCGTAGTGAACCGGGAGCTCGCTCGTCTTGCCGATGATCGTGAAGCGGTACTCGCACGGCTCGTCACGCCGGACGAGCGTCCCCTTCTTCAGCATGCCCTGCACGCGCACGTTGCGCCCCTCGAAGCGGGCGCGGTTCGCGATCACGTCGTCGACGTTGCGGTCGTAAATGACGGCGTTGTTCAGGTTCGTGAACACGAGCGTGAGGAGCGCGCCGGCCGCGACCAAGAGTCCGATGAGCAACCCGAGGCTCCGCTTGCCCTCCGTGCGCGGGCGCGCCGCGACGGGAGCGGGCTCTGCCTGGGCGACCGCCTCCGACTCCTCGACGGCTTGAGCGAGCTCGCGATCGACGTTGCTCATGGTTTCGAAGACTAATGCCCCACTCGGCTCCGGTCCAGGAGCCGGAATTTTCCGGAGCCTCGCGCGTTCGCTCTCGCTCACGCAACTCGCGCGCACGCCGACCGATCCGAGCCCGTGGCCTCGAGCCTGCACCTCACCGTTCCGCTCGCCCTGGCGCTGTTTTCGCTCCCGAGCCGCGCGGCGCCGCCGGCCCTGCGTGACCCTGAGCCGCTGCCCTCGGCGCGCCCGCCCGAACACCTCCGGCGCCCGATCGAGCTCGTGCCGAAGCTCGTCGTCAGGCTGCCGCTCTGCAGCACGAGCGACGCGGCGAGCCCGTGCGCGCTCGGACCGGTCGCGGGCGGCGAGCTCGCGGCGCTCTACCGGCCGACGGCGTACTTCGCGTTCGGAGGCAGCGCCTGGTACGCGCGGGCGCTCGGAAGCGGCGCGTCCGGTGACGCGCTCGGGCTCGCGTTGGTCGGCCGCGTGTACTTGCTCGAAGAAGGATCGGTGGATCCCTATCTCGAAGCGCTCGCGGGGGTCGGCGCCGAACGCGTCGCGCTACGCGGCCCCGCCGGCGCGAACCGGACGAACGCCGCGTCCGGCTCCTTCGGGCGCGCGGGCGGCGGCGTGGATTGGTTCGCGACGCCCGCGCTGAAGCTCGGCGTGTTCGCGGGCTACAGCGAGCTCTTGCCCGCAGGGCTCGGCGCCGTGACGGCGGGTTTCACGACGAGCCTGCTCTTCGGCGAAAGTCTGTGACGACGACCGGCAGCGGGCTCGCAAAATTCACGCTCGAGCGCGCCGTCTCCGGATTACGCTCCGCGACGCATGCTCGAGGATCCGCTCGGCATCGATCGCGAGCTTCGCGCCGTCGCGCGCTCGCTCGACGGCTTTCGCGCGGCGCTTCGCGCGGGCCGCGGCGAAGATCATGCGTTCGAGCTCGTCGGGCGGCGCGTGTCGCGCGAGCTCGTCACCGCGCTCGCCGACGAGCTCGCGGACCCGCTCGCACCCGCGCTCCTCCGCTGGGCCGCGCACCTCTTCGAGGAACACGCGCTCGCGGAGCTTCACGTCGCGCACGCGGCGGCCTTCCGCGTGGCGCGCCACCCGCTCGACGCGCCCGAGCGCGGGGATTTCACGCTGCGCGAGCTCTTGGGTCACGCCCTCGCCGACACGAAGGGTCAGCGCGCGGCGTGGCTGCGCGTCCTCTTCGAGCGCGCCGAGCGAGCGACCGACCTCGCCCTGCGACGAGCCGAACGCCGCGCCGAGGTGCGAGCGTCCCTGGCCGAACGCGTGCCGGCGGTTTTTTTGGAAGGGGGCGCCCCGGCGCTCGAAGCCGCCCACCGTTTTCTCGACGCGTCGCACGGCGCGTTCGCTGCGCTCGGGGTCGAGACGTTCGCGGACGTGCTCGGCGCCGGCCTCGGGCGCGATTCGCACGCGGCGTGGCCCGCGCGCGTGACGTCGCGCTCCGTCGCGGAGCTCTTTCGCGAGGGGCGTTTCGCCGAGTTCGTCGCGAACGCGCCGGATCTCGCGCTGCCCGCGCTCGGCGCTTCGAGCTTTCTCCGCGCCCTGCAGCGCTTCGGCGCGGCCCTGCCCGCCGGGCTCGCCGGCGATCGCGCTCCGTTCGCGCTCGCGCGCGACCCCTACGGCTTCGATCGAGCGACGTTCGGCGCGCTCTTCGCGCTCTTGCCCGCGAACGCGGCCTTCGCCCGGCGCGCGCTCGGCGTCGGCGCCGCGGGCGCGGCCGATCACCGTCGCACGCTCGCGCGGGTGCTGCTCGTCGCGAGTCGCGAGGCGGCGCTCCGCGCCGTCTTGCACGACGCGACGTTCGGCGGCCGGCGCGCGCTCGAAGCGGCCTACGCCGAACGAAGCTTCGGCGCGCTCGGCGTGGAGCTTCCGGCGCGCGCGTTCGGCGTCGTGTTCACGCCGCGACCGAGCGATGTCGCACGGCTCGCCGGGCTCTTCACGGCGACCGAGCTCGCCGCGCGCCTCGTCGACGAGCACGACGAGGATTGGTATCGAAATCCGCGCGCGGTCGAGGAGATCCGCGAGCTCGCCCGCCAGCCGGCCGCCGCGGCGCCCGACCCCGAAACGCTCGAGCGCGGCCGAACGGCGCTCGTCGCGCTCGTCGAAGCCGCGCTCTGAGGGGCGGGCGCTCAGAAACTGTCGTTTTGCGACGGCGTGAGGCCGGTCGCGTCGAGATGGTACGTGAAGCCGAAGACGACGGCCGTCGCCGCGACGCCGACCACCGTGTGGTGCAAGCTCACGTCGACGTCGAACGTGCGCTCGATGTAGCCGAGGCCGCCGGCGAGCGCGTGGCTCTTCGCGCCGTCGTCGTAGCGGTAGCCGAGACGCACCTCGAAGTGATCCGCGAAGAGCGCCTCGAGCCCGAGCATCGCGCGGACCGTGGTGCGGTCGTACGTCGTGAAGTCGGCGACGAGGTCGCCCTCGCCGCCGAAGTCGCCGAAGGTGACGTTCGCGCCGCCGCCGAACGTCGTCGGTTGAAAGCCGTGACCGGGGTTGTTCAGGTTGTTGCCGACGACCGAGAGTGCGAAGTGATCGCTCGGCTTGAGCGTCGCGCCCGCGTCGAAGCCGAAGCCGCGCACGATGCGACCGCCCGGCAAGCCGCCCGACGCGAGGCTCGTCCCGAGCGGCCCGACGCCGTCTTCCGACAGCCACATGTACCTGCCGCCGAGCCCGAGAAAAAATTGGTCGGACACCGGGTACGCGAGCGCGAAGCGCACGTCCGTCCATTTGCGCGCGACGCCGTCGTTGTCCTGGAAATTCAGCGTCGCGCCGACGCCGCCCGCGACACGGGCGCTCGACACGATGGAATCGACCGCGGCGGCGCCGTAGCTCTGGCGCGACGCCTCGGGCCAAATCTGCGCGAGCGCGCCGAGGTGATAGACGTGCGTCGCGGCGAGGTTCGCGGGGTTGACGAAGAGCGCGGTGAGCGAGTTCGACCCCGCGATCTGCGCGCCCGCGGTGCCGGCGGAGCGGGCCGTCTCGATC
>DATJXW010000305.1:0-13927 GCA_035499895.1 Polyangiaceae bacterium
TGATCCCGAAGGGCAAGCACATCCAGGTGCAGCCGGGCGATCACATGCGCGCGGGCGATCCGCTGCAGGACGGTCCGGCGAACCCGCACGACATCTTGCGCGTGAAGGGCGAAAAGGAGCTCGCTGCCTGGCTCGTGAACGAAATCCAGCAGGTTTATCGCCTGCAGGGCGTCGGCATCAACGACAAGCACATCGAAGTCATCGTGCGGCAGATGCTCCGTCGCGTCCGGATCAAGGAAGTCGGCGACACCACGTTCCTCATCGACGAGCAGGTCGAGAAGCACGTGTTCGAGCGCGAGAACGCTCGCGTGATGGAGCGCGGCGGGCAGCCGGCCGTCGCCGAACCGATGCTGCTCGGCATCACCAAGGCGTCCCTCTCGACGGAGTCGTTCATCAGCGCCTCCTCGTTCCAGGAGACGACCAAGGTGCTCACCGAAGCGGCCATCTGCGGCAAGACGGACGACCTTCGCGGCATCAAGGAGAACGTCATCATGGGCCGGCTCATCCCGGCCGGTACGGGCCTGCCGCCGTACAAGCGCCTCCAAGTCGTGGTCGACGAGAAGGCGCCGACGTACGCTCCGCCGCAGTTCGTGCGCGTCCAGCCGATCGAGCTCGCCGCCGTCGGCGAGGAATGACGGCAACCGCCCCGTAGCGGCCAACAACGGCCGGGGACCGCAGTCCTCGGCCGTTGTCGTTGGTGCGAAGCCGGACGCCGAGGGCGCCGCCTCAGTACGCTACGTTGCCGCCCGAATCGCTCACGACGGCGAACTGCGTCACCGCGAGCGGGCTGATCACGGCCGAATTGCGGAGCTCGCCGTGCCCGTGCCCGTCGGCCGCCACCGCAGCGCCGCCGCCGATCACGCTGCCGTCGACGATCACGTGGCCCTGGTCGTGAATCACGATGGCGGCGGTGCCGCCCCAAAGCGTGCTGTTCGTGACGTGCACGTTGCAGTTGCCCGCGACGGTGAGCGCGACGCCCGTCGCCTGGATGTCGGCGCCGGTGACGTTGAGCTGCTGGTTGCCGGAGCACGACAGCGGCGTGCCGACGGCGCCCTGCACGTTCAGCGAGTACGTCACGTCCTCGGTGACGCCGCAGCCGGACGACGACGTGACGTGCAGCGTGTGCGCGCCGGGCGCGAGCGGCTCGACGAAGCCGTAGTAACCCTCGTCGGCCGACGGGCTCAAGACTTGCGGCGGCACTCCGAACACGTTGTTCGCCGGCAGCGACACCGAGAACAGACTCGAATGCTCGAGCGTTCCGACGGGGTTCGCGAGCGGCACGCCGTCGACCGAAAGCGCGAGCGCCGGCGCCTGCTCGACGCAATGCACCTGCGCGCGAACGAACGCCTCGGTGCGCTGGCTCGGTGGATCGGTCTGCTGCGCGAAATAGGCATCGTTCAACATCGGAATCACGAAGGACGTTCCGACCGGCACCGTGCAGCTCCGGGTCAACGTGCCGCTCGAGAAGCTGCCGGCCAGCAAGAACACGCCCGGAACCGGCTGATTGACCGCGCAATCGGCCCCAGTTTGGTCGAGCACCGGGTTCACGTTGGCGGGCGTTCCGATCGCCCATTGCCACCAAAGGGCGGCCCAATCCCCGTAGGCTTTGAGGTGTGGTTTCGCGGGCGGTGGCGGCGCGAACACCGGCGCGGCCACGGCCGCGTTCGAAACCGCGCTCACGAACAAAGCGATCCCCAGACTCCTCGACAATTTCATGATGTCCTCCCAGACGTGATGACCCTCACCGTCACCGCGTTCCGCGATGCGGCACCTCTCGCTACACCGCGCTCACGGGCAGGGCAACAGGCTTTTGTGCAGCGTTCGAGTGAAGAATCGACGCGAGGGCGCGCGGGGCGAAACGGGACTCAACTCTTCGCGTCGTCGTCGCTCTTGCCGTCGCCGCCGGTTTCGCTCGAGGCCGCGTTCGGCGACGGCACGTAAGCGACTTCGGGCGCCGTCGCGACGAGCTCACGAACGTTCGCCAAATCTTCGACGGACAGCTTCGTGTTCACGCGTTCGATGCGCGGCATGAGCTCGCGGGTTCCGAAGTAGCTCGGCGCGCACGTGACGTGAACCGAGCCCATCGGTGAAAACCGGCCGTCCTCCCAGATTTCGAGCGCGACGCGGAGCGCGCCTTTTTCGATGATTTCTCGGCAATGACGGCAGTGCGCGCGGCCCGAGGGCGCGCGTTCGACGCCCGTGAGCCTCACGAGCCGCGGGTGCTCGAGCCCGGCGCGCGCGAGCCCGGCGAGCACGTCGCGCTCCGGAACGTCCGGGGTCGCTTCGAGCGCGGGGCCGAAGCGTTCTGGGCGGCGCAACGCGGCGCAATCGAGATGAAACCAGCGCTGAGTTTCGCCTTCACCGAACGGGTTCGCCTCGGCTTCTCCGAAACGAAGCACGCCCTTGTCGATGGTGCGCCCGCACGCACGGCATTTCGAGCGCGCCGTCGGCGCGAGAGCGATCGTGTCCGGCATGGGTGCGCAGTCTACACCCGCGCCGCGCTCAGAAACCCATGCCGATGCTGAACGTGAGCTCGGTCGGGAAGAGATCCGTGCCGGAATCCCCGTAGATGTCGCCGTCGCCGCCGACCCTGACCGGCAAGAGGTTCTGCGCCAACCGGAAGTCCGTGTAGAGGCGCGTCGACGAGTCGCGGAAGAACATCACGCCCACCTGCACGTAGGGCGCGAGGTTCGCGAGCGAGCTGCTCTCGAGCCGCGGCATGATGCCGCCGCCGATGTAAGGCGCGATGTTGTCGTCCGTGAGGTAGAAGTCGCCGCCGATGTCGGCCCAAATACCGCCGTACGCGTAGTCGCTGTGTCCTGCTGGGAACGTGAGGCCGAGTCCGAATTCGATCAAGTGCATGCCGCTCTCGAAGCGCAGATCCAAGGCGCCGCTCATCTGCGGCGCGACGTTGCCGCTCTTCCAACCGATGGGATAGGTGAAGCTGCCCTTGAAGCCGGCGATCTTCTGCGACGTGGCGCGGATCGGCTGCGACTGCTCGGTACGCGTGACGTTGTTCACGGTGCGCGCTTCAGCCGTCGATTCCTGATGAATGAGCGCCCGCGCGAGTCGATCGCTCGCCGGTTCGATGTCGTCGAGGCTCGTCGCCGACATCTTCGCCGAATAGATGTAGTGGCCGTCGGCGCCGTAGCGCGTCGCCTGGAGCGAAATGCGCGAATCGAGCTTGGTCGCCGTGACGAAGACGTATTCGTTCGCACCGAGCTTCTGCGCGGCTTGCGTGTAGCCGCCCGTCTCGTCGACCGCCTTTTGCGAGTCGGCGGGCGGAATCGTCGTGTCCTTCGCCTCCGCTTGATACGAATTCGCGAAGATCTGTCCAATCGCGTCGGCCGAACCCTCGTCGAGGTTCGTGGCTTTAACGGGCAGGATCATGACGCTGGCGAACGCCGGCGCCGAAAGAGCCAACACCACCGGTACCCCTAAGAACCCTAGAATCCTCATGTTCCACCAATCTGCAATTTACACGCCATTTACGGGCCGTGTGTAGGTGCTTCGGAGACACCCTGCGTTTTGGCGCGTATTTCGGGCGATCGCGGCCCCGGGCGCCCATCGTCGTTCGCGCCGACCGTGATCTTCGATTCACACCTGGCGTTGAAAACACTCGGCCGGAGCGCCGGATTCACGCTCGGCGCGCGGTGACGAGCAGCGTGCAGTGCGGCGCGAGGACGCCGCGCTCGCTCGCGAACGGCGCGAGTGCCGCTCGCAGCGCGGGTCGCACCCGCTCGTCGCCCGCGAGGTCCGCTTCCGCGACGAAGCGCGCGGCCGGCCCGATCTGGAGCGTGAAGTCGACGGCCGCGTCGAGCGTGCGAGCACCGCCGATCAGCGCGTCCGCGACGTACGGCTCGATCACGACGTTCTCGAAGCCGGCGTTCCCGAGCACGCCCGCGACGAAGCTCGGGTCCGAGAAAAAGTACGGACCCGGCTTCCCCGGCTCGAGCATCGAGGGCGGCGGATGTCCCGGACGAAGCGCGCGCACCGCGTCGAGCGGCTCACGCGCCCACGCGTTCACGGCGAGCGGCTGCCAGCACACGAAGCCGAGGCGCCCGCCCGGGCGAAGCTCCGTCCGTAAATGCGTGAATGCGCCGACGGGATCCTCGAAAAACATCACCCCGAAGCGCGAGAACAAGAGATCGAACGGCGGCTCCAGACGCGTGGTCGCCGCGTCGCCGAGCACGAACTCGACGTTGGCGTGCGGCGCGGAGGCGGCGCGCGCTCGGGCGCGGTCGAGCAACGGCGCCGAGACGTCGAGCCCGACGACGCTGCCGCTCGCGCCCACGAGCGCGGAAAGTTCGAGCGTCGACTGACCTGCGCCGCAGCCGACGTCGAGCGCGCGTTCGCCCGCACGCGGCTCCACGCGCACGAGCGCGGCGCGCCCGAACGGCCCGAGCTGTGCATCCGTGAGGTCCTGGAGCGCCGCCCAGCGCTCGCCCGCAATGTTCTGCCAGCCTTGCTCCGCTTTCATCGTTCTCGGAGCGTAGAGGACCGTGGCCGCCCGCGCAGCCTCCTGGTAAAACGGCGTTCCGGTTCGCGACTGGACCGCTAGGAGGCCCCATGGATCTCGAGCGACAGGTTGGTCTGAAGGGGGATGGACGAGTCGTGGTGCCCGATCGGCGCGCGATGCTGCGTTCGATCGTGCTCAAACTCGCGGCGATGGGCTTCTCCGTGCCCGACCAGGTCGGTGACGCGGAGGTGCTCGATCTCGGCCGGGATCTCTTCGCGCGTTACCGCGAGCAGAGCCGCCTTTTGAGCGAGCATCTGAGCCCCGTCGATCGCCGCATTCAGGATTTCCTGGACGAGATTTTCTCGTCGCTCGCAGGCGAAGCGGCCATTCGCATGCCGAGCGAGACGTTCTTGCTCGACCGCTACGGGCTCGCACGCGAGCTCTCGCTGCCGCTCGAAGCCGACCATTGGCACAACGAGCAAGTCTCGAGCTACCGGCTCGACAACGGCGTGCTCCACAATCCCATCAACGATCGCCGCACGACCCAGGGCGTCTTCCACGTCGCCGAGGTCGGCCTGCCGGTGCCGGGCGACAAGATCGGCGTGCCGCTCGTCGCGTACGCGCGCATGTTGCGCGAGGCGCTGCGCCCGCCGCGCGATCTCCTGCGGCTGCCGTTCACCGCGAATTGGGACGACCCGGTCGAGACCATCGTTTCGCTGCTCCTGCGCCCGCTCGTGTGTCCGGAAGTCCCCGGGACGTCGAGCGAGAAGCGCCTCGAGATTCGCTTCTTCGCGCCGGGCGGTCTGGTGTCGAACCTCGACTTCGTCGAGTCGATCTTCGGCAACTGGGGGGACCCGTTCTTGCCCGAGAACGACGCCGGCCTCGACGTCGACGGTTGGACCGGCCACACCGGCTGCGTGATCCTCGCGCCGCACCTCACGCGCCTGAAGAAGAAGGCGCTCGGCCTGCCGCACGTGTCGCAAGCGACGGCCGATCAGCGCGCGAACGGCATGTGCTGGTCGAGCGAAGACGAGCTCTACAACGGCGGGAGTCCGTTCAAAGTCACCGCCCGCAGCGTCGGCGGCGTGATGGTGACGATTCTCGCCGACAACTACTTCGGCTACTGCAAGAAGGAGGTCAAAACGCAGATCAGCTTCAGCGCGAACCTCTACGGTTTGGCCGAAGAAGAGCACGCGGGCGGCGCGCTCGCGTTTTCGACCGTGAGCCTCGGCGACCGTTACGCGCCCGAGGGGCGCCAGCTCGGCAGCGAGCACCGCTTCGGCGAGGCGGTCGAGCTCTTGGGCGAGCGCGTCACCGTGCACGACTCGGGTTACGCGACGGACAACGTGTATCCGGAGCTGCATTTCGTCCCCGAGGACGCGGAGTTCGACGTGCGCAAGCAAGCCGTGACCTGGGCGCGCGGCGACTCGGAGGCGCAGCTCAAGCTGCTGCCGAATCACGTTTATTTCCTACCGAACGGCTACAAGGTGCGGATGGCGAAGCACCCGGCCGCGCCGAGCTGGCGTTTGGTCGGGACGACGCCGGAAGGCACCTTCTGTCACAAGCCGTGCACGGTGTCGGGCGGCGGCAAGTCCGAGATCAGCAAGAGCCTGAGTGACGCCGTGCTCTACGGTCCGATCCTCGTCCAGAACGTGGAGGAAGATCTCGCGCTCGTCGACGCCATCTTCAAGAAGGATTTTTCCGATTCGCTCTCGTCGCACGGGCGGAGCGGCAAGAGCCGGCCGATTCTCTCGCCCGAGCGTTCGCTCGGTTCGGTGATCAAGCTGCTCACGCCGACGCCCGATCACACGCCGGAGCACAACGCCTGGCTCGAATCGATTCCGAAGCACGTGCGCGCGCTGGTGTTCGTGATCAAGCGCTTCCACAGCCCGAGTTGGGGCGAGGATTGGCGCTCGCACTTCAGCGTCGACATCATCAACGGCGCGCCCGGTCACGAGCTCAAGCACGACGGTCGCAAGCTCGTCGGCAGCTATTTGCGCGTCGGTTTGGAAGAGAGCGGGGCCTGGCGCACCTACAAGCTCCGGCAGGATTTCGTGCCGGCCGACAAGGTGCAGATGGAGGACGACATCAGCGCCTCGACGGTCGTGCCGCGCGACAAGCTCAAGGGGTTGCCGAAGGAGTACGACGGTCATCCGAGCCTGAAGCTCGCCGTGAACTGCGAATCACGCTTGTTCCAGCGTCCGGACGACGCCATCCATCCGGGCTTCGACAAGCAAACCGAGGCGGACATGTCCGCGCCCGGGCTCTTCTGTTCGAATTTTCAGCCGCTCACGACGCCCGACGTGCGGACGATGGTCGAAGACGTCGCGTTCCACGACGCCTTCACGCCCGCGATGCAGGAGCACCTGACGAAGAACGCCGCCCGCGCGCAAGGGTTCTCGATTTGCTCCGCGAAGCCGCGCATGGTCGGCGGCAAACCCACCAAGAATCCGCGCTACTTGCAGGTGCGGCCGGACGCGGCGCGCCCGCGCGATCGTTACGTCGCCGAGATGGGGGCGCGGCTCTACCGCAAGATCCCGATCGACGAAGCGGTCGTGTTCCCCGTCGTCAGCGTGCTCGCCGGGCGGCGCAACAATCCGCCCGACGGCGCGATCCGACCGCTCTGCGTCTACGGGCCGATTCACTACCAGGAGCTGCCGGAGCTCTTCATGGACTACATCTGCTCGGTCACCGGCAAGTCGCCGAGCACCACGGGCGCGGGCACCGAAGGCGCGCTCACGAAGGGTCCGTTCAACGCGCTCTGCGCGACGGCGGATCTGAACAACGCGCTCGTCTCGATCCTGCTCTGCGGCTACGCGGGCTTCAGCTCGGCCGCCGGCTGGATTGGGCCGAATTACTGCTTCGAGCACGACATCAGCCTGCTCGTGCCCGAGATTTGGTGCCGGCTCTTCCCCCAAGAGCGCGACCCCGAACGCCTGCTCGCCGAAGGTCACCTCGAGCGGCTCGACGACTACGACTTCGAGGGACGCCGCGTGCTCGCGAGCCGGCTCGGCTGCCGCATCACCGCCAAATTCGTGGCGACGTTTTTCGGGCGCGTCTTCGACAACCCGGCGACCGTCTTCAGCGACGAGATTCTGCGACCCGAAGTGCAGGACCCGAAGGTGTTCGCCGACGGCGTCGACAACATCGTGGATGCGCAACGTCGCGTTGCCGAGGCGTACTTCAAGGACGGCAGCGTCGAGGACGCGTGCCCCCCGCTCAAGGCGCTGCTGCACATCATGGCGCACGGGCACTACCAGGGTAAGGACGCGCGCCATCCCGAGATCCGCGCGCTCTTCTCGCGCGAAGCGGTGCTCGCGAGCGATTGGTACAAGGAGCGCCTGCACGTGAAGCAGGAGCGCGACGTCGATCTCTGGGCCCGGCACGTGCGCTCGCTGAGCGCGTTTTTGGCTCGCCCGGGCCATCGGGACGAGGCGCTTCGCCTCGGCATCGAGGAGCGCCTCGAGCACGCCAAGCGCGAGCTCGAGCGCGTGAGCAGCGACCAGTACCTCGACTCGCTCGCCGGCACGATCGGCGCCGATCCGATTCACGCCGAGACGACACGAGCCGCTCGCGGTCGTCGTGGCGAGCGCGCCGTCGAGACGCAGCTCAACTGAGGCGCGTCCACTCGCGGCGGAAAACGCCCGGGGTGCTCGCAAGAACGACGTGATCCGCGCTCGGCCATGTTGCGGAGGTTTTCAAGGGCCCGGGCCGAGTCTACGATGCGGGGCGATCCATGCCGAACGCCGACTCCTCTGCCGACGATGAAAGCGCGCCGCGCGACGTCGAGCTGACGAGCGAGCCCGGCGCCGACTCGACGTCGACCGTACGGCCGTCCGCGTCCATCAAGGACGGTGAGTGGGACAAGCCGCGAGCGTTGCCGCCGCTGCCGCCGCTGCCCGTGCCGGCGCCGATGCTCACGGCCCCGCCACCCTCCGTCGCGCCGCCGGCGCCCCCCGCTCAGACCGCAGGCATGCCGTCCGTGAGCTCGCTTTCCCCGCGGCCCGTTCCGAGCCTCGATCCGCGTCCGCTCACGGCCGCCGACCTCGAAGACGAGGTCCGTCATCCGTGGCTCGCGTCGCTCGCGGCGTCACGCCCGACGAACGCTTGGCTTTCCCTCGGGATGGTGCTCGTCGGCGTCGCGTTCGTCGTCGGGCTGTTGCTCGGCCGCACCTCCAACTCGGCGCGGGCGGCGGCGCGCGTCGCCGCGGTCACGGCGACGCCTTCCGCCGAGCCTCCCGCGGTGCCGGCGCTCGTCGCTCCGTCGGCGGAAGCTCCCGCGAGCGTCGCGTCGGCGGACACGGTGAGCTCCGCGCAAGCGGCGCCGCCGAGCGTCCCCGCGCCGGCGGAGTCAGCGGATGCGGCGAAGAACGGCAGCCCCAAAGCGCAGCTCGAGCCCTTCAACGCCAAGGCCGCGCACATCAATTTGGGCAACGCCGCCGCGCGCGCCATGCACTGCCGCGACGCGACCGCGCCGGCGGGCACCGTCGCGACCGTCGTGACGTTCGTTCCGTCCGGGCGCGTCGCCGACGTGACCGTGACGACGCCGGTTTACGCCGGAACCCACACGGGCAAGTGCATCATCGCCAAGCTCAAGGGCGCCCAGGTGCCGCCCTACAGCGGCGAGCCCGAGACGCTCAAGAAGACGATCGCGCTCAAGTGACGCCGGCTCAGCTCGCGGCCGCCGCGGGCGCTCGGCGTCGCGACGCCGCATCCGCCAGCTCTAGCAGCGTGCGCTCCGTCGTCGGAAAGTCGATGCACGCGTCCGTGATGCTCTGGCCGTAGACGAGCTTCGACTTGTCGCCGAGATCCTGCCGACCGGCCACCAGATGACTTTCGCACATCACGCCGAGCACCTGCTCGCCGCCGTTCCGCACCTGATCGCCGACGTCGGCGATCACGAGCGGCTGCCGTTCCGCCTTCTTCCCGCTGTTGTCGTGGCTCGCATCGACGAGGACGCGCGGGTTCACGCCGGCCTTGCCGAGCGCTTCCACCGCGCGCTTCACGGCGTCCGCGCCGTAATTCGGACCGCTGTGCCCGCCGCGCAGCACGAGGTGCGTGTGGGGGTTGCCCGCCGTGCGCACGACGCCGACGCGGCCGCTCGCGTCGATGCCGAGGAAACTGTGGGGCGTCGAAGCCGCGATCATCGCGTTGATCGCGACACCGAGCGAGCCGTCCGTGCCGTTTTTGAAGCCGACCGGCATCGAGAGTCCGCTCGCCATTTCGCGGTGCGTCTGGCTCTCGGTCGTGCGCGCGCCGATGGCCGACCACGCGATGAGATCGGCGATGTATTGCGGGATGATCGGATCGAGCATCTCCGTCGCGGCCGGCATGCCGAGCTCGGCGATGTCGGACAGGAGCCTGCGGCCGACGCGAATGCCCGCCGGGATGTCGTACGACCCGTCGAGGTGCGGGTCGTTGATGAGGCCCTTCCACCCGACCGTGGTGCGCGGCTTCTCGAAATAAACGCGCATCACGACCACGAGCTCACTTGCGACGCGCTCGCGCACGCGGATGAGCCTCTCGGCGTATTCGAGCGCCGCGCGCGTGTCGTGAATCGAGCACGGACCCACGATCGCGAGGAGCCGCGGACTCTTCCCTTCGATCGAGCGCTGGATCTCTTCGCGCGCGCGCACGACCGTCTCCGCCGCGCGCGGGCTCAGCGGAATTTCCTCGGTCACGGTGCTCGGACTCTGCAACAAGGTGGTATCGACGACGCGAAGGTTTTGGGTTTCGAGCATGGGAGGGTTCCTCAAACGAAAAACCCCCGGCCGCTCGCGGCGACCAGGGGTTTCGGTGTTTTCGGCTTCGCTCTTTACTAGCTAGAGGCCGACCCTGGACGCCGCGGGAGCCGCGGGCCAAAAGCCGAACCAATAGAAAAAGCGCCCGGAAATCACTGAACGAAATCAGTCTAGCGAACTTCCCTCCCAACGTCCACCCACGTTTCCCGATAAGGGCGCCCGCATCGACGAATCAGCGCGAGTTCCCGGGAGATTGCGCTCAGGCCTGGCGCGACCGCTCGTCTCGAATTCAATCTGCTCGGGCGAGCTCCGTAGTCCCGAGCTCGCTCCAGCGAATTTCCACGGCCGACCCGTCGCTCACCAATCGTTCCCGCCAGGGCAAAGACGTGGTCCGACAGCGCCGTCGCGAGCCGCTGCTCTTCGAGCGATGCCGGCGGTCCGGGGCCCCGCTCGGAAGTCCCCGGCATCATCGTCGCATACGCAACGCACGAAAGCAGCGCGAATACGAGTGCGCCGTAGAACGCCAAGCGACCCTTCACGGTTCTCGAAACGACCGCGGCCTCGTCCGCTATTCCAGCGTGCACCGACGTTCGACCGCAAGCCGTCGCGTGTCTTGGATCGGACGCCGGTGATAAAGAACGCACGAATGTCAGCGCCGCGTGCGGAGTCGAAGCCGGCCGAGAGTTTCGGGCTCGTCGGGCGACTCTTGCGTCTGAGCTTGGCGTATCGGCGCGAGTGTTTCGAGGTGTTCGCGCTCCAGGTCGTGCTGCTCGGGCTCGGCGTGTTCGGGCTCGGCTTGAGCGGCGTCGCGATCGACGTGATTCGCGCGGCGCTCGAGCCGCAAGCCCCCGCTCCGCGCTGGCCGCTCGGACTCGCTCCGCATGCCGCGCTACGGCCGAACGAGCTTCTTTTCGCCATCGGCGCCGCCGTGCTCGCGATGGCGCTCCTCCGCGCGGCGCTGTCCTACTCGTACCAGGTGCTGATCGGACGCTTGGTGCACCTGAAGATCGTGCCCGCCCTGCGGACGCAGGTGTTCGAAAAGCTCCAGCGCCTGAGCTTTCGCTTCTTCGACGAAAACGCGACGGGGTCCATCATCAATCGCGTGACCGGGGACGTGCAGTCGCTGCGTTCGTTCGTGGACGGCGTCCTGCTCCAGGGCGTGATCATGCTGATCTCGCTCACGCTCTACCTCGTGTACATGTTGCGGACGAACGTCGTGTTGACGCTCGCCTGCCTCGGCCTCGCGCCCGTGCTCTGGCTCGTGACGACACGGTTCTCACGGCGCATTCGCCCCGCCTACGCCGAGAGCCGGACGCTCTCCGATCGGCTGATTTTGGCTCTGACCGAGGGCATTCACGGCATGCTCGTGATCAAGGTGTTCGGCCGCGAGGCGGACGAGCTCGCGCGCTTTCGTGAACGGAATCTGGCGCTCCGAAATCAGCAGCGGGACATCTTCCGCCGCGTGTCGCGTTACAGCCCGACGATCAACTTCCTCTCCCAACTCAACGTCGCGATGCTGCTCACTTACGGCGGGCACCTGGTCGCGCGCGGCGCGCTCTCGCTCGGCGAGCTCATCGTGTTCGCGGGGCTCCTGCAGCAGTTTTCGGCGCAGGTCTCGAGCATGTCCGTCGTCGTCAACACCTTGCAGCAGAGTCTGGCCGGAGCGCGTCGCGTGTTCGAGGTGCTCGACGCTCCGCTCGAGGTGGCGAACACGGCGCACCCGGTTGCCGTGCCGCGCCTGCGCGGCGCGATCCGTTTCGAGCGCGTGAGCTTTCGCTACGCGAACGGCGACGAAGCGCTCAGCGAGCTCGACTTCGCGATCGAGCCCGGCGAGTGCGTCGCAATCCTCGGCGCGACGGGCTCGGGCAAAAGCACGCTGCTCGGGCTGATCCCCCGCTTTTTCGACGCGACGGCCGGCCGCGTGCTGGTCGACGGCATCGACGTGCGCGTGCTCGAGCTCGACGGGCTCAGAAGGAACGTCGGGCTCGTTTTTCAGGAGAGCTTGTTGTTTCGGACGACCGTCGCCGAGAACATCGCCTTCGGCGACGCGGCCGCGAGCCGTGAACGCGTCGAACGCGCGGCTCGCGTCGCCGGTGCGCACGGGTTCGTCAACGCGCTGCCGAACGGCTACGACCACGTGCTCGAGGAGTCCGGCGCGAACCTTTCGGGCGGACAGCGCCAGCGGCTCGCCATCGCGCGAGCGGTCCTGACCGATCCGCCGATCCTTCTCCTCGACGACCCGACGACGGCGGTCGACGCGAAGACGGAAAGCGAAGTGCTCGAAGCGATCGACGGCGCGCGCGCGGGCCGCACCACGGTCATCGTGGCCAATCGCATGGCGACGCTCCGGCGCGCGGATCGGATTTTGGTGCTGCACGACGGCCGGCTCGTCGAACAGGGGAGCCACGAAGCGTTGATGCTGCGGCGCGGCGCGTATTTTCGCGCTGCGGCGCTGCAGGCGCCGGACGCCGAGAGCATGAAGCTCCTCGTCGCGCCGGGGGAGAGCGCATGAGCTCGTCGCCGCCGAGCGCCGATCAGCGCCCGCTCGATTTCGGGATCGTGCGCCGTATCTACGAGTACACGCGACCGCACGCGCGCCTCCGCAATCGGCTCGTCTTCATGGTGCTGCTGCGCTCGCTGCAGCTTCCGGCCGTCACGTGGGGGACGGCCGCCGTGATCAGCGGACCCGTGGCCGAGCGTGACGCCGCCGGAACGTTGCGCGGCGTCCTCGCCTTGCTCGCGTTCGCGGCGTTCACCGAGTTCTGCTTCGTGTATCGCTCGCGCTACGCGCTCGAGCTCGGGGAAGCCGTCGTCCACGACATGCGCAACGACATCTACGCGACCCTGCTCGGCATGCCGATCGGGTTCTTCAAGCGCACGCCGATCGGCCGCTTGCTCGGTCGCGTCACCTCCGACGTCGACGTCGTGCGCGTCGGTGTGCAGGACGTGGCGTTCGTGAGCGCGGTGCAGCTCGGAAACTTCCTGGTTTCGGCCACTTTGATGCTGTTTTACGACTGGCAGCTGTTCTTGGTGGTGCTCGTCATGGCGCCGATTCTCTGGAAGGTCGTGCGGCATTTTCGTCTCGCCTTGAGCCGCGCCTACCGCGCGCAGCAGGAGAGCTTCAGTCGCGTGACCGCGCAGCTCGCGGAGAGCGTCACCGGCATTCGCGAGATCCAGGGCTTCGTGCGGCAGAGTTTGAACGGTGAGCTCTTCGCGGAGCTCATCCGCGATCACTCGCGTTACAACTACGGCGCCGCCAAGCAATCGGCCGTGTTCCAGCCGCTGCTCGAGCTGAACGGCCAGCTCTTTCTCGCTATTTTGCTCGTCGTCGGCGGCTACCAGGCGCTCGGCCACCACGTGCCGCTGAACGCGCTCATCCAATTCCTCTTCTTGTCGAACGCGTTCTTCGGCGCGATCCCGATGATCGGCAACCAATACAATCAAGCGCTCACGGCGATGGCCGGCGCCGAACGCGTGTTTGCCCTGCTCGATCAAAAGCCCGATTGGGCGGACGAGCCCGCAGCGCGCGATTTGCCCGAGCTTTTGGGCCGCGTCGAGTTTCGCGACGTGAGCTTCGCGTACGAGCCGGGGCGCCCGGTGCTCTCGCACGTGAGCTTCACGGCCGAGCCGGGGCAAACCGTGGCGCTCGTCGGGCACACGGGCGGCGGCAAGACGACGGTCATGAGCCTCGTCGCGAAACTCTACTTACCCACGCACGGCTCGGTGC
>DATJXW010000306.1:0-9782 GCA_035499895.1 Polyangiaceae bacterium
TACCTCGGCATGGAGATCTTGCGAGCGCTCACGCTGAGCGCGCACGTGTTCAGCTCGGCCGAAGGCAGCGGCCTCACCCACGCCGCGCTCGACGAGATCCAGCGCTCGTCCTTGGCGACGGCGACGGTCGCCAAGCGCATGCTGAAAAATCGCGAGCTCTGCCACGACGCCTTCACGGCCGGCGTCGTGCACGACGTGGGCCGCATCGTGATCGCGCTCGCGATGCCGCAGAAGTTTCGGGAAATCTCCGAGCTTTGCGCCGCGGGCGACCGCACGCCGCACGAGCTCGAGCAAGAAGTGCTCGGCGTGTCGCACGCGGAAGTAGGGGCGTACCTGCTCGGCGTGTGGGGCTTGCCGTTCTCGATCGTCGAGACGACGGCGTTTCATCACCAGCCGAGCGGAGCCGCGATCGAAACGCCCGACGTGCTCGCGGCCGTGCATCTCGCGGACGCGGTCGTGGCCGCCTCGACGCGCGCGCACGACCTCCGCGTCGACCTGCCGTTTCTCGAGCGCGCGGGGCTCGCGGGCGAAATCGACGCCTGGCGAGCGAGCGCCGCCGATTACTTCACGCGCCTCGGCTCGGGTCCGAGCTCCGAGCCGCGCGAGAGAGCGAGCTCATAGCGTGGAAAATCGAGGACGCCCCCGCATTCTCTGTGTCGACGACGAGCCGAACGTGCTCGAAGGACTCGCGCTGCATCTGCGGCGCCGCTTCGACGTGGTGACCGCCGACGGCGGCCCGGCCGCGCTGAAGCTCCTCGAAAACGGCGCGAGCTTCTGCGTCGTGATGTCGGACATGCGTATGCCGGGCATGGACGGCGCCGAGCTCTTGAGCCGCGTGCGCAAGCTCGCGCCGGACACGGTGCGCATCCTGCTCACGGGTCAGGCCGAAATGAAGTCGGCGATCGCCGCCATCAACGAAGGACAAATCTTCCGCTTCCTCACGAAACCGTGCCCTCCAGCCGAGCTCTTGGCGGCGTTCGACGCGGCGCTCGAGCAACATCGCCTGCTCACGGCCGAACGGGTGCTGCTCGAGCAGACGCTCCACGGCAGCATCAAGACGTTGGTCGACGTGCTCTCGCTCACGAGCCCGCTCTCGTTCGGACGCGCGAACAGGCTCAAAACCCGCGTGAGCGAGCTCGGCCGCAAACTCGCGATGCCCGAGCTCTGGCAGCTCGAGGTGGCCGCCATGCTCTCCGAGCTCGGTTCGATCACGCTGCCGCAAGACGTGCTCGAGCGCGTGCACGGCGGAGCGACGCTCGGGGAAGCGGAGCAGAAAATGCTCGCGCGCGTCCCCGACGTCACCGAGCAGCTCCTGCAAAATATTCCGCGCCTCGAGGCCGTGCGCGCCATGCTCACGCGCGCGATGAAGCCGGGCCGCCACGCCGGCCCGATGAGCGACGACGCGAACCTGCGCGGGATCGAACTCGGCGCACGCATCCTGCGCGTGGCGATCGACTTCGACGTGCTCGAGGTGCAAGGGCACGCGCCCGCGCTCTGCATCGACACGATGCGCGGCCGCGACGATCGCTACGATGCGAGCGTGCTCGAGGCGTTCGCGCTGCTCTACGGCACGAGCACGGTGGGCGCCGAGCAGATCCGGGAGCTTGCGCTCGCGGCGCTCAAGCCCGGCATGGTTTTCACCGAGGATTTGCGGCTCACGAACGGCGCGTTGCTCTGCGCGCGCGGCTACGAGGTCAATCAGAGCTTCCTCGAGCGGGCGCGCAACTTTCGGCCCGGTTCCGTGAAGGAGCCGATCCGCGTCCTCGTGCGCGCCGAGTCGCCGAAGTCGGTGCGCTGACGCAGACTCCGGCGCGCGCGCCGGTCGAGCGAACGGCCCGCCGAGCGGCCTTTGAGGTGGCTCCATCTTTTTACAACGCACCCGTGCAGGCGAGTGCGCGAGGCGCGGCGCTCCGCGGCGAAAGAATTTGCAGTCGCCGCCGACTCGGACCGCGTGAACGCGCGAGAAGCGGTTGCACCTGCAAACTCGGCGCGTACGCTCGGCGACGACGATGACTTACCGAGCACTCCTCATTGCGTTGATGGCCGGTTCCGCGACGTTGCCGGCCGCGTGCAGCGGCAAGAGCACGACTTCCGACGAGACGGGCGGCGGCGGCGGCACCGCGGGCAAGGCGGGGGCCAGCGGTCGCAGCGGCGGCGGCGGCAGCGCGGGCTCGAGCGGCGCCGGCACCGCGGGCGGCATGACCACGGGCACGGGCGGAACCGGCACGGCGTTCGGAGGCGGATCACCGATGGGCGTCGGGGGCCGCGGTTTCGGCTTCGGCGGCGCGTTCACCTCGGGACGCGGCGGCACGGACGAGACCGGCGGTGAACCGGGCGATCTCGGCGTGGCGGAGCGACTTCCGTTCTGTCGCACCGTCTGCGCGTACGGCCCGGTGCCAGCGGCGCAACTCGTCGCCGGCGATGCGGGAGCGAGCGGCGCGAGCGAAGCGGCCGGCGGCGCGCCGGCGGCGGGCGGAGCCGAAAATGGCGGCGCCCCCGCGGCCGGCGGCGTCTCCGAGAGCGGCGGTGAAGGCGGCGCGGGTGAAGTCATGGGCTGCGGGCACGTCGACGCGTGTGTCGCGAATCTGTGTCCGACGCAGTCGACCGAGTACTGCGGCGAGCGCCTCACGGCTTACGTCGGGTGCATGGCGAACGCGGACCCGAAGCTCGTCGCGTCGCTCGTCACCTCGTGCACCGAGGATCTGGGACCCGCGCTCGACACGCTGATCTATCAAGCCTGCTACGGCCAATACGCGGACTGGACGCGCAGCTGCCTCTAGCCGTTGCCTACTTTGGTCTAACTCGCGGCGACGTACTCGACGGCCGCTCGCTCCGCCTCGGCGCGCACGCTGACCGCGTCGCTGCGGGCGCGCAGCCGCCGGTAGAGGTCGACGCTCGCTCGCAGGGCTCGGAGCGCGTCGGCGCGTGAGAGCGCGGCGACCGTGGCTGCGAGCGGCGCGAGCTCGTCGGCGGGCAGCCGTTCGACGCGCCTGAGTCCGGAGGGGCGCAGGCCTGCACGGGCGAGCGCGAGCGGGCCGAGCACCTGCGCGCGCAGGTAGGCGAGTATGCCGACGGCCTCGAAGAGCTCGCCGCGGCGGATTTTCGTGGCCGCGTAGTGCACCCAAACCCAAAATCGATCCTCGAGCCACTGTTCGTCGGGCTGCGGGTACGCCGCGACACCTTGCGCGAACGCCCGCGAGAGCGCGCCGTCGCGTTCCCAGAGGATCACGGGATCTTCGACGCGCTTCGCCGCGTCCGCGAGCGAGACGAACTTCAAATCGACGTGCAGCGGCTCGTCCTCCTCGTACAGGCAAATCAGGAGCCGCGGCTCCCCGACGTGCTCGCCCGTGAACGCCGCGAGCACGGTTCCGAGCTTTTGCGCGAGCTCCTGCCGCTCTTCCATGACGCGTTCGTAAGAGGGCACGAAGGCGACGACGACCAAATCCAGATCGCTGAAGGCGTCCATCTCGTCGCTGAGGAACGAACCGCCGGCGGCGACCCCGGCCAGTCGTGGATCGGCGCCGAGGACCTCGAGCGCGCGCACGAGAAAGCGCTCGTGAGGCGCGGGCAATGTCTTCGGTCGGTGGCTCAGCACTCGAGTCTCGCCTCCTCGAGCCACGAGCGTAGCAGGCGCTACCCCTCGCCCACCCGATCCAACAAAAATACCGCGCGCCGCTGCTCGCGCGAACGGCGCAAGTCGACGCGCCCTCGCACCGAGAATTCACTCACTTCGCCTCCGACTAGAATCGCTTGCCGGACGCGCCATTCGTGGCGATCGGGCTCGATTTCCGTATTTTTGGGGCTGCGCGCGTCGGCGTTCAAATCGATGGCGGCGCCCGTGGCGAAGAGCGGGTGCATGGCGCGCTCGACGTCGAGCGACGCATACTCGAGGTTGCCCACGTCGCACGCGTCGAGGAACGATTCGTAATCGCGCGCGGCGAGGGCGCGCACGAGCGAAAACATGACGTTGCGCACGAGCACCGTGAACGTCTTCGAGTCGCGCGTGATGTCGCCCTCGTCCGGTTCGTCCTGCGCGTGTTCCGCGGGTTCGAGCTCGCGTTCGGGGTGCTTCAGGCGCTGCCATTCGTCGAGCAGGCTCGAGTCGACGCCGCGAATGAGCCCGCCGAGGTACTCGGTCGCCGCCTCGAGCTCGGGAGTGCGGCTGAGCTCCGGAATGGTTTGGACGAGCGTCTTGTAGACCTCGGACAGGTAACGCAGAAGAAGCCCCTCGGAGCGGGCGAGCCCGTACTCTTTGACGTAACCGCCGAACGGCTGGAGCGTCTCGACGATCTCGCGCGCCACGGATTTCGGCGCGAGGCTCTCGCGCAAAACCCAGGGATGATCGGCCGAAAAGGCGGCAAAGCTCGCGTACAAAAACTCGGCGTTCGGCTTCGGGTGCTCGATCTTCTCGAGCTCGGCCATGCGCTCGTCGTACTCGACGCCCGCCGCCTTGAGCTCGGCGAGCTTCTCCGTTTTGAGCTTGTCCACCTGGGCCCGCAGGATGACTTCGGGGTCCTCCACGACCGATTCGACGAGGCCGACGACGTCGAGCGCGTAGGTCGGGCTCTCCTTGTCGAGGCGCTCGACCGCGTCGACGACGAAGAGCCCGAGCGCTTGCAGAATCGAAAAGTCGTCTTGAAGCTCGGCGTGGAGCCGCACGCCGCCGCCCTCGGCCGCGCTCCGGAACTCGACGACGCCCGCCTGCCAGAGCGAACGCAAGAGCGCGAGCGCGTGCTTCTTGTGCTCGCGCTTCTTCTGCGGCGACTCGAGGCTCTGTTTCACGAGCTCCTTGAGCGCGCGGCACCCGCCCGCGGGACGCCCGAGCACTTGGAGCAACATCCCGTGCGTGACCTCGAAGCGCGAGACGAGCGGCTCGGGCTCCCCGGTCGCGAGGCGCTCGAAGGTTGCCTTGTCCCACGGCACGTAGCCCCATTCGGGCGGCTTTTTCCGCACGAATTTCTTCTGCTTGCCGGCCGCGGCCTTGGCCTCGAGCCGCAGATTTTCGACGGCGTGCTCCGGCGCGAGACCCACCACGAAGCCACGCTCGTCGAAGCCCTTGCGCCCCGCGCGGCCCGCGATCTGCTGAAAATCCCGCACGCCGAGGAGGCGCACTTTCTCGCCGTCGTATTTGCAGAGCTTGGTGAAGAGCACGGTGCGGATCGGCACGTTCACCCCGACGCCGAGCGTGTCGGTGCCGCACACGATCTTGAGGAGCCCGCGCTGGCAAAGCTTCTCGACGAGCAAGCGATAGCGGGGCAAGAGCCCGGCGTGGTGCAGGCCGATGCCGTGGCGGATGAGCTTCTGCACGTCCTTGCCGTTCGGGCTGCGGAAGGATTCACCGCGGAGCGACTCGGCGATGACCTTCTTCTCTTCCTTCGTGCAGTAGTCGAGGCTCAAGAGGCTCTGCGCGGCTTCGGCGGCGCCGCGTTGCGTGAAGCTCACGACGTAAACCGGCGCGCGGCCCTGATTCACGAGCGTGTGCGTCGCTTCTTGCAGGAGCTTTTCTTGATACTCGAACTCGAGCGGGACGGGCCGTTTGCCCGAGCGCACCGTGACGGTCTCGACGCCGGTCTGACGCTCGAGCAGCGCCTCGAACGCGCTCACGTCGCCGAGCGTCGCGCTCATGAGGACGAAGCGCGCGTGCGGCAGCGTGAGGAGCGGCACCTGCCACGCGACGCCGCGCTCCTTGTCGGAGAAGTAGTGAAACTCGTCCATCACGACGTAGTCGACGTCGGCGTCCGCGCCGCGGGCGAGCGCGATGTTCGCGAGGATCTCGGCGGTGCAGCAGATGACGCTCGCGTCGCGGTTGACGGTCGCGTCTCCCGTCATCATCCCGACGCGATCCGGACCGAGCTCGCGGCAGAGCGCGAAGAATTTCTCGCTCACGAGCGCCTTGATCGGGCACGTGTAGAAAGAACGCCGGCCCTCGGCGAGCGCTTTGAAATGAACCGCGGTCGCGATCAGCGATTTGCCGGAGCCCGTCGGGGTGTGGACGATGACGTGGCTGCCGCCCATCAGCGCCAAAATCGCCTCTTCTTGGTGCGGATAGAGCTCGAGCCCGAGCTCGCCGGTGTAGCGCAAGAACCCCTCGAGCACGTCGTCGGCGCTCGCGTCCGGCGGGGGCAAGCAAGCAAAGAGCGGCGGCTCCGCGCGACGAGTCTCGTTCACGCGCCGTGGATTATCACGGAAGGCGGCGCGGCCGCCCTGCGGCCTGGGCCTAGCGGCCGCCGCCGGGGCTGCACGCGTAGTTCTTCGGCTTGATCGAAAGCGGCCGGCACCCGACGAGCAGCGAGGGCGCGACGGCGTTGCACACGACCGGGACCGCCGGAACCTGGAGCGACGGGGGTGCGAGCACGGCGATGGGGTCGGGCGGCGCTTCACAATAGGCGGGCACGGGCACGGGCGCTTCGGCGGGGGCCGGCGCGGGCGCCGCTTCGGGCTCGGGCGAGACCGCCTGGCGCGAGGCGAGCGTCAGGTCGGGCGCGGCCGCGGCCGGCGCCGACACGTCGTTCGCGGCGGGCATCGTCACGGGCGCCGCGGGCGCGGCCGCTTCGGGCGGCGGCACGAACGCGGGGAGCGGCATCGTCGCCGCGTGAAGCGCGGGTGCCGCGCCGGGGCGCTCGGTGCCGGTGCGTGCCTCGGCGGGCGCTCGGGGCGGCTCGGTGCCCGTGCGCGCGGGAGCGGCATACTCGGACGGCGCGCTCGCCTGGAGCGGCACGTCGAGCGCCGGGGGAATCGACGGCAGCGCCTCGGCGAGACGGCGCAGCTCCGAAGAATCGGCGCCGCGCGACGCGGGCATCGCGGGTTCGGTGCGCTCGATGGGACGCCAGCCGGGCGGCGGCTCGGAGTGCGCGTCGGGGCGCGTTTTCGGCGCGTCCTCGCGCGCGGCGAGCGCGTCGGTGCGGCGCGGTGGCGCGAGCTCGGTCGGCGGCTTCGAATCGACTTGCGTGGGCGGCTCGGCGTCGAACGGCGTGGCCGCGGTTTCGGGCGGCGGCGGCTGCGCGGGCGCGATCGCGGGCACGACGGAGAGCTTCGGTACCGAGCCGTGACCGGGCACGGTGGTCGGCATCGACTCGCGCGCGGTCGCGTTGTGCGGCGAGAGCAGCGCCTGCGCCTCGGAGCGCTCGGGCGCCGGGTCGCGCGCAGGCGCCGGGTCGAGCGCAGGCGCCGGCGCGGCCGACGGCGACGCGGCGGCGGGAGCTTCGGAGCGCAACGGCGCGATCGCGGTCGGCGCGACCGAGAAGAGGGCGGGCAGCCCCGCGGGCTCGACGGGTGGATTGATGCGCTCGGTCGGCCTGAGCGAAATCACCGGCGCGTCCGAGAGCAGCGCGATGGACGGCTCGGGCGGCATGGTCAAACCGAGCGGCAGCACGGCTTCGTCACTCGCGTGCGAACGCGCGCGCTCGAGCAGGAAGCTTCGCTTCAGCCAAAAACGCCTGCCGACGATGACGAGCAGCACGCACAGGCTCGAGAGCAGCATCGAACCGAAAAGCGCGCCGAGCACGGGTCGCCCCGCGACGACGGCGACGCCGACCGACAGCAGGCCCGCGCCGAGCACGATGCCGAGCGCCGTGAGTCGCTCCCACATCGGAAAGGCGACGCGGCCGACCTCGAGATCGTAGGCGGCGGTGCACTCGGTGCACCACTGTTCCGCGCCCACCTGATGCTCGGCGCAGACGTGACCCGAGCACACCGGGCAGCGATTGCCGAAGCTCGCCTTCTTGCAGACGATGCACACGAAGTGCTTCGGCATCTCCGAAATGGGTCCGCCCTCGGGGCGCAGGCTCGCCGGCGGCACGCTCGCGAGCGGGAGTTTCGACTTCTTGCCGCGCGGGCGCAGCGACGGCGGCATCGACTCCTCGCGCGGGATCACTTCGGCTTGATCGCCGCCGGGCACCGCGTTGATGCGCTGGCTCAAGCGGGCGAGATCGGGCCACATGTTCGAGAGCTGAGCTTCCGACACGCCGAGGTAAGTCGCCGCCGGGCTCTGCGCCGCGACCGTGATGCCTTCCGGCTCGGCGTGCGTCCGCACGAGGTAGCTCAGGTGATCGGCCAGCCGCAGCGCCTGCACCATGGCGGCGATCGACGCGTCGGCCTGGAGCGCCCGCGCGACGTTGTGATGCCAGGCGACCACGCGCGGCACCGGGTTCGGGATGCGCCAATTCTTGAGCACGTGCGCGCCGAGCACCGCGTGATCGAAGCCGTACTTCTCCTGCTCGAGGACGTAGAGCGCGTCCGGATTCTCCCCGGCTTGCTCGACGAGCTCGAGGTAGGGCGCCCCTTCGGCGTCGACGAGCATCAGCTTGCCGATGTCGTGCAAGAAGCCGCACGTGAAGAGCTCGTCGGGCGCGAGATCGACGTGGACGGCGAGGTAGCGGCAGAAGGCGCCGACGACCGCGGCGTGGTTCAAGAGCGATTTGACGGCGGGGTTACTCGTCTCGAAGAGATCGAGCACGGCGGCCGTGGTCGCGAGCTGATGCAAGCGCCGCATGCCGACGAGCGCGGCCGCGTGCCGCACCGACGTGCAGCGGACCCTGAGCGCGTAACCGGCCGAGTTCACGAGCCGGAGCAAGCGCATCGACAAGCCGGGGTCGCTCTCGAGCACGCCGACGACCTGCTCGATCTTCGCGCCGCCGGAGCGCGTGAGCTCCTCGAGCTTGCGCGCCGCGGCCGGAAACGGCTTCGCTCCGAGCACGCGCGCCGCCACGGCGGCCATGCTCTGCGAGGCGCGCTCCTCGAGCTCCTTGTCGTCTCCGGGGCTACCGAACCAAAGTTCTTCGTCGATAGCCACCGCCGCGTTGCTCGCTGTCGTCATGGTCTCCTCTCGCTTCGCTCTTCTGGCGCTCGCCGCTCCGACTCAGGGGCTCACGTGCGCGACCGGCGCCTTGGCCGGCGCCTTCGGCATGACGAAGACTTCACGCGTCGTAAACTTCGTCCCTTCGAGAATGGTCTGCACTCCCGTCCAGGTGAGGGCGTTCACGATGATGGGCGCGACCAGGTTCACGGTGACCGGCGCGTTCGGCGTCGCGCAGAGCACGACGAGCGCGGCCATGTCGTCCGGGCCCCCGTCGAGTCCGGCGCGGCGCGCCGCGTCCTCGAGCGACACGTCGGGGTAGTGCGGCGCGAACGCCTGCACGCCCACGACGGGCAGCGCGATGGCGGGCGAGCGCGTCGATTGCAGCCACGCGAGCGTGTCGAGCCCGCGGTGGTTGATCATGACGAAGCTCTTTTCCTCGGGAAAACCGATGAGCCCTTGGGGGAAGTGGATGATCTTTTGTTCGTCGAGTTCGAGTGATCCGAAGCGGGTCGTTTCGATGTGCATGGCTGGCGCTACTCCTCAGGTCGTTTTGCGAATCAGATCCGAACCGGACGGCGCCGTTCTTGGCGACCTTCGCGGCCGGGGTTGACGGGGGCGCCTTCGAGCAAGGCGCGCAAGAGTTGAATGGCTTCGGCGTGCAGCTGGCAGGCGCGCGATTCGGACACGCCGAGCACGGCGCCGATTTCGCGCAGCGTGCACTCTTCTTGATAGTGGAGGCCGAGAACGAGCTGGAGCCGCTCCGGCAGCGCCGAGATGGCGGACGAGACGCGCGCGGCGAGATCGCGCTTCATCACGGTCGCTTCGGGCGACGGCTCGAGCGACGACGGCTCGACCGTATCGATGTCGAGCCGCGCGAAGCCGGCCTCGCCGATCTCGCGCAAGAGCTCGTGGTAATCCTCGAGCTTCACGCCGAGGCCGGCCGCAATCTCCTCTTCGTCCGGCAGGCGGCCGAGCGACTGCGTGA
>DATJXW010000307.1:0-6530 GCA_035499895.1 Polyangiaceae bacterium
GGCGGGCGCCTCGCCGCCGACCTCCGCCGCGTGCGCGCGGTAGTTCCGACCGATGCCGACGATCTTGCACGGCCGCGCGATGCACGGCCCGAGCCGTTCGCCGGGCGCGATCGCCGGACACTCCTCGGGGTTATCGCGCAACCACGCGGCGAGCCGCGCCGGCCCGTCATTTTCGAAGAAGCGCTCGCCGTAGTCCTCGCCGAAGAGCGAGACGTCGACGGGCGAGCCGTCGGGCAAGAGGGCGCCCGGCTTTTCCGCGCCCGCCGGCCCGAAGCGCAGGAGCTTCACGGTTCGTTCCCGCGCGCCGACGCGTAGCCGTGCGGGCGCCGCTGAAACCACGTCCAAGCGCTCTTGATCGTCGCGCGGATGTCCGTGCGCCGCGCGCGCCAGCCGAGCTCCCGCTCGATCTTCGAAGCGTCGGCGTAGAGCTCGGGCGCGTCGCCGGGCCGGCGCGGCACGACGACGGCCGGCGCCTTCTTGCCGACGACGTCCTCGGCCGCGAGCAAAATCTCCTTCACGCTGTGCCCATGACCGATACCGACGTTGTAGTAGGCAAAGCCCGGCCGCAGCCGCTCCATCGCGACCACGTGGGCGTCGGCGAGGTCCTCGACGTGGACGTAGTCCCTGACGCAGGTGCCGTCGGGGGTCGCGTAGTCGTCGCCGAAGATCGAGATCTTGTCGCGCACGCCGCTCATCGCCTGCAAAATCACCGGGATGAGGTGCGTCTCGGGGTGATGGTCCTCGCCGATGCTGCCGTCTTCCGCGGAGCCGGCGACGTTGAAGTAGCGCAGCGCGATGCAGCCGAAATCCGGCACCGCGTGGCAAAGATCGCGCATGATGCGCTCCGAAAAGAGCTTCGACCAGCCGTAGGGATTGATCGGCGTCTGCGGCATCTCCTCGTGGATGGGCATGGACGCGGGCTCGCCGTAAGTCGCGCAGGTCGAGCTGAAGACCAGCCGCTTCACGCCGGCTGCCTGCATCGCCTCGAGCAAACCGAGCGTGCCGGTCGTGTTCTTGCGGTAGTAGAGGAGCGGCTCCGTCACCGATTCACCGACGTTGATGTACGCGGCGAAGTGCATCACGCAGTCGATCCGGTGCTCGACGAGCGCGGCGCGAACTCGCTCGCGATCGCCCACGTCGCACTCGACGAAGGGCACGCCCTCGGGCAGCGCCTCGCGGTGCCCGAGGCTCAAGTCGTCGAGCGCGACGACCGCGTGTCCGGCGCTCCGGACGCGCCGGATGGCGTGTGACCCGATGTAACCCGCGGCGCCGCTGACGAGAACGTTCATGATCCGCTCGACTCCTTCCCCCTTTTCGTCCGAAAAGCAAGCGCCCGGCCGGAAAAGACAAGCCGGAAACACGGGCGCCCGCGCTCAGGCGAGCAGCCCGCGGCGCTCGAGCGCGGCGCGCAGCGCGGGCTCGACGCGCGCGCGGATCCGCGCGTTCGCGTAGCCGCACCAGGCGACGGGCGTGTCCACGTCGAGCGGCGCGTCGAGCGGCTCGCCGCGCGGGCCGCTGAGCTCGACGCCCGCCTCTTCCGCGATGAGCGCCGTGCACACGTCGTAGGGGTGGCACGCGAGCGGCGGCGCTTCACCACGCTCGGCGAGCACGCGCGTGAAGAGCGGCCGCAGATCGGCGTTGAAGCGATCGTGCCCGGCGATGAGCTCGTAGAACTGGCCCGCGCTCGAGAGGTATTGGTCCTCGAAACACAGCGCGCGCCCGGCCGGCGGCGGCCCGAGCACGGCGCGCACGACCTCCTCGTCGACGGCGGCGATGGCGTCACGGGCGCCGGGAAAAAAGCGGGACAGCATCGCGAAGCCGTGCTCGATGCCGTCCGCCCCCGAGGGCCGCAGCGTGAGCTCGGCGCTTTCGCCACGCAGCAAATCGACCCGGCGCGCCTCGAAGCCGCGCCCCCGCGCCGCCCAGAGCTCGTCCGCGAGATACTGCTTCGCGGTCGGGAGCTCGGTCTGCACGGCGAGCACGATGTCCGCGAGGCGCGGCGCCGCGGAGTTCGGCGCGACACCCGTCAGCACCCACGCGCTCCGCTTCTGGTACATGAGGCCGCGCGTACCGTCGATCGGGTCGACGATGACCGCGTAGCGCGCGCTCGCGCGCTCGCGGCCGTGCGGCAAGACGGTGACGCCGCCCGGGAGCCCCTCCGCGACGAGCACGATGCCGCCGAGCGCGTCCGCGTCACGGCCGAGCTCTTCGACGAGCACGCGCTCGCTCACGCGATCGATGCCGTAAATCGTGTCGCCGCCCTCGTCCCCGGCGACGCCCGCGAGCTCCCCCGCGCGGGGGTCGCGGAACGCGGCGATCACTTGTTCGCGAATGCGCCGGTGCAGGCGCACGACGACCGGCAAAATTTGCCGTTCGGCGGCTTCGACGAACGCTCGCGCGGGGACCACGGCCGTTTTTATCACGGGCCTCGGCGCGGGCGAGCCCGCGGGTCCACGCGCTCGGTCACGACGATTTGACTGCTCGGGGATTTCGCGGTTCCGTCCCCTCCCGGGAGCGCGCGGATTTCGTGAGCCGTCTCAAGTTCAGCATCGTTCGTTACACCCTGCTCGCGTACGTTCTCCTCACGCTCTGGGAGGTGCTCGGCCATCGCGAGGACTTCCCCCTCTCGAGCTTCCCCATGTTCGCGCAGGCTCGCGGCTTTCCGGGCCGCGCGAGTCGCACCGTGCTCGTCGGCGTGAACGAGCACGGGGAAACGACGCTCAATCCGCAAGCCTTGAGCGATCTGATGAGCGCGGTGCGCCTGCAGAAGATCTTCCAGGGCCTCCAAACCAAATCGGACGCCGAGCAGGCCGATTTCATGGCGCGCGTCGCCGGCATCCTCAGCGACAAGAAGGACGAGGACGACCGTTTCTGGGGCGTGCGCTTCTACACCGAGAACTGGAAAACCCAGCTCCACCTGAAGGGCATCGACCACCCGTCGCGCGAGCTCGAGTTCGCGGCGTACGTGCCGCCCGAGCGCTTGAAACGCGACCTCGCGAACGACGCGAAGACGGGCGCCCCGAGCGAGGCTCCGCGCCCGCTGCCGAGCGGCGACTTGCTCGTCGAGCTCGACGCGGACGCTTGCGCCGAAGCGTGCTCCGTCACGTCCGACCCGCTCGCTTCCGGAGGCACGGCGCTCGCGCTCGCCCGCGGCGGCTCGCTGCACGTCGGGGTGCCGGCCGGGAGCTACACGCTCTTCGTCCGCATGCGCAGCAAAGCCCCACCGGGCGACGACCGCCTGCTCGTGAGCGTCGACGGCAAGCGCGTGAAGGAGGCGAAGGACGGCGTCGGCAACTACAAACACCAGCTGCCGTTCGACGTCTGGGTCTGGGCGAGTCTCGAACCCGGTTGGCCCGCCTTGCGCCTGCGCACCAAGGGCGACCCGAGCGAGCTCTCCTTGACCGCCGACCGCGCGGACGTCGAGGTCGATCAGATTTGGCTCGCGAAATCACGGAAGGAGCTGCCGCTCTTCAACGCGCCGCTCGAGCGGCAGAAAGCGGGCGGCGAGTGATGAAACTGCTCGAGACGCCGCCGCTCAGCTGGCTTCGCAAGAGCCTCGCGGGCGTGACCGCGATGTGGTCGGAAAAGGCCGACCCGCGCGGGCTCGCGATCTGCCGCATCATCCTCTTTTGGCACGCCGCTCGTGAAATCGATCCCGGCGGCTACGCGCTCTTCATCCGCGTCGGCGAGCTCGCCTGGAGGCCTCACGCCTACTTTCGAGCCATCGGCCTGATGCCGCCGAGCGAATCGACCGCGCGCCTCCTCTGCTTGGTCTACATGGCGTGCGGCTTCCTCGCCGCGGCGGGCGTCCTCTATCGCGCGTCGGCGCTCGTCACGGCCGGCGTCGGCCTCTACCTCCACGCCATCCTGCAAAACTACGGGAAGGCGCTCCACACCTACCACCTCTTCTCGCTCGCTCTCGTGATCATGGCGTGCTCGAACGCGGCGGACGTCTGGTCCGTGGACGCGCTCGTCAAACCCTGGTTCGCCAAGCGCCGCGGCAAGGTTCTGCCGCGCGTCGAGCCGAGCGCGGAGTACCGCTGGCCGCCCCTCTTCGTGGGCTCGACCATCCTCGTCATGTACGGCGCGGCGGGGATGAGCAAGCTCTACATCACGGGTTGGGTTTGGGCGCTGAGCGACAACTTCCGGCAAACGCTGCTCCAGGGCCAATTCGACGCTTCGCCTCCGACGCAGGTCGGGGTGTGGCTCGCGGATTACCCCGTGCTCTGTCAGGCCCTCGCGCTCGGCGCGCTCACGGTCGAAGCGACCTCGTGGCTCGGCCTCGTCAATCGCTATACGTATTACGTGTGGGCGAGCTGCGTGGTGCTGCTCCAGTTCGGCATTTGGTTTTTGATGGGGGTGGTGTTCGGCGAATTGCCGACCATGTTTGCCTTCTTTCTCCCGTGGAACCTGATCCTCCGAACCATCGACGGGTGGATCGCCCGGGCGCGCCCGGCGCCCGCGCCGACCTGAGCCGCGTGCACTGCACGCACGCCGCCCGCTGCCCCGGCTGTCCGCTCATCGACCGGACGTACCCCGAGCAGCTCGCGTTCAAGCGCGCGACGCTCGTCCGCGCGCTCGGCGCGTATCACGAGCTCGCGGGCACGGAGGTGCTCGACACGGCCGGCGCCGAGCCGGTCACGGATTTTCGCCTGCGCACCAAGGTCGTCGTCGAAGGGCGGGCGCTCGGCCTGTTCGCGCGCGGCACCCACGACGTGGTCGACGTGCCGGAGTGTCGGGTGCTGCGGCCGCGGCTCCACGCGGTCGCTGCGGCGCTGCGCGCGGCGCTGCCGCTGCGCGCGCCGGTCTCGTCCTTCGACCTGCGCGAGGCGGACGACGGCGTGCTCGTGACGGCCGCGGTCGCGCCCGCCGTCACGCCGGACGCGCGCCGCGCGCTCGCCGAAAGCATCGCCGAGCTCGACCGCAACGTCGCGAGCGTCGCCGTGAGCCTGCGCGACGACGACGCCCCCCAAGTGCTCGGCGGCGCGCTCGAGGTGCTCGTCGGCCCGAGCGAGCTCCGGCACCGTCCGGATCCGGCGGCGCCGTGGCACTACGCGGCGCACGGCGCGTTCACCCAGGCGCACGCGGGGCAAATCGCGCGCCTGCACGCCGCGATCGAAAGCGAACTCTGCCGCGACGGCGCGCGGCGCGCTGCGAACGGCGCGCCTGCGGCGGAACGCTCGCTCGCCGGTCTCGCCGTGCTCGAGCTTTACGCCGGCTCGGGGGCGCTCGCGCTGCGGCTCGCCGCGCGCGGCGCCCGCGTCACGCTGGTCGAGAGCTTCGCGCCCGCCGTGCGTCTCGCCGAACGGGCGGCGAGCGAACAACGGCTCGTCCTCGACGCCGTCGCCGGGGACGCGAACGTCGCGCTCGCGGCTTTGGCCGAGCGCCGTGGGCGCTTCGACGCCGTCATCGTCGACCCGCCGCGCCGCGGTCTTGCGCCCGACGTGCGGCGCCGCATCGCCGCGCTCGCGCCGAAGCTCGTGCTCTACGTGTCCTGCGCGCCGGAAACGCTCGCGCGCGACGCGGCGCACTTCGCGCACCTCGGCTTGCGGCTCGAGCAGGCGACGCCGTTCGACATGATCCCGCAGAGCGACGCCGTCGAAACGCTCGCGCGCTTCACGCCTCACCCGCCGCCCGCTCCCGTCGTCCTCGCGAGCGGCGCGAGCTTCCTCGCGCTCGCGCTGCCCGCGCACGCGGACGGCACGGCGAGCGGCGTCGCCGTCGTCCCGCGGAGTCGCGCGGACACGCACGCCGTCGAGCGCCTGCTCGCCGAATCCCGGGCGGAATACCTGCTGCTCGCCCGCGGGATCCTGCGCGCGAGCGGCACGCTGCCTCTCGGCCGCGGGAACGCGCGCGCCCGCTACGAACGGCTCGAGGTGCTCGGCGGCCACTCGCTCCTGCGCGTGACGGCGAAGGCCGGCGGCGTGAGCGCCCTGCTTCGCGCGCTCGCCGCGCTCCGCCACCCCGTCGTCGGCGACGCGCGTCACGGCGACCGCCGCACGAACGCCCATTTTCTGCACCGGCACGAGCTCGAACGCGCGTTTTTGCACCGGAGCGCGGTCACGCTCGCGCTCGGCGGCGAAACGCACGTCGTCGAGGCGCCGCTCGCGCCGGATCTCGCCCGCGTGCTCGAGAGTCTCAGAGCGTGACGAGGCCGCGCCGCGCCGCGAGCAGGATGGCGCCCACGTGCACGCCGTGACTGATGCGCCCGCTCTCGATCAGACCCGCGAGCTCCGAGCGCGGCACGCGCACGACGTCGATGTCCTCGCTCTCGTCGAGGGCGCGCGTGCCGGTCGGCCGCGCGCCGAACGCGCAGAAGAAATGAGCCCGCACCGCTTGCCGCGCCGGCTCCGTCGCGAAGCTGCCGATGCGCTCGAAGCGCTCGGCGACGTAACCCGTCTCTTCGCAGAGCTCGCGCTGCGCCGCGGCGTGCGGATCTTCCCCGCTCTCCATCACGCCGGCCGGCAGCTCGAGGCTCTCGGCGCCGATCCCGTGGCGGTATTGGCGCACGAGCACGACTTCGTCCGCGT
>DATJXW010000308.1:0-10517 GCA_035499895.1 Polyangiaceae bacterium
TCCAATGGGGTGCAGATCGACACCATCAACTACGATCTCACCACCTCCGGCGGCGTCGACGTGGTGAACGGCGCGCTCCCCGTTCCCGACGATCAGTCCACCAACATCCCGCTCTTGGGCATCCAGTCGCTCGGCGCCGGCACGTACAACCTCGAGTTCACGGCCACGAGCAGCGACGGCAAATACACCTGCGACAGCGGCAAGGTGGGCTTCAACCTGGCCGCCGGCCAGAACCTCGTCCTGCCGCAAGGCGGCTCGGGCCCCATCGTCCTCCAGTGCACGACCACGGTGCAGGTCGACAACACCGGCAGCGTGACGGCGGACGTCTCGGTGGTGACCTCGACGCAGCAGGTGAACAGCGTCATCGAGACGTTCACCTACGGCCCGCGCACCGCGAACGGCCACAAGGACGCGACGGACGCCACGAAGTGCGACTTCGCGCCGATCACGATCAAGGTCGCCAACAGCGACACGTCGATCCACTACTCGTGGACGGCGAGCCCGGACGGGTCGTTCTCGCCCACGGGGATGTCGACCAGCGGCACGTACAACTGCGCGAGCGGCGGCGACAAGACCCTCACGGTCACGGCCACCAAGGGCGCGCAGACGTCCACGAAGTCGATCACGGTGACGTGCAACGCGGCTCCGTGCAGCTTCGTCTGCGGCGACGGCATCGTTCAGACGGGCGAGCAGTGCGACGAGGGCGCGAACCCCTCGCCGCGTTGCACGAACTGCCAAATCACGCCCGTGTGCGGCGACGGCTTCGTCGACGCGCCCGAGACGTGCGAGCCGCCGAACACGGCTGCCTGTGACGCGACCTGCCACCTGCGCACGGCGACGTGCGGCGACGGCTTCGTCGATCCGGCCACGGAGCAGTGCGACAACGGCGCGGCCAACAGCAACACGACCCCGAACGCGTGCCGCACGAACTGCAAGAACCCGAGCTGCGGCGACGGTGTCGTCGACACGGGCGAGCAGTGCGACCCGCCGACGGCCGGTTCGTGCAGCTCGACGTGCCAGACGATCGTGAACCAGGACGCGTTCGCGACGTGCGAGCCGTGCATCGAGGCGAACACGACCTCGGCGTACTTCCAGACGACCTACGTCGATGGCGACCCGCTCGCCCTCGCGGTCGAAAAGTGCGTCGTCGATGCCAAGTGCTTCAACCCGCTGCCGGCGTTCTGCTTCTGCGGCATCACCGACCAGACGGCGATGACGACGGACGTGGGCGTCTGCAAGCAGACGAGCTTCGTCGCGAACGGCCCCTGCGCGAGCGACATCAAGAACGGCATGGCGCCGTCCGGCATCACGAGCAACTCGGACATCAACGACAACTACTTCAAGTTCAGCAACTCGTCCGGCGCCGCGATGGGCACGCTGAATGCGACCTTCGCGCACGCCCCCGAGTGCCAGACGAAGTGCTTCTAGTCCGAGCAACGGCCTGATCGCGCAGCGCTCCGCCGCGCGGTCGCGCCGAGCGAACGGCCGAACCGGCGGGTGCCCGTGGCCCGCCGGCGACCCTCGCCGACACTCGAGCCTCGGTCCGTCCTCTCGCCTCACCGCGCCGTTGCGCGGACCGAGCGCTCGACGTGTGTGTCTCTCCTCCGAACACCCTCAGTAGAAAGAAGAACCCCGTGAAAACCTTCAAACTCATCGCCTCTGCGTGCGGCTTTGCGCTCCTCTTGGGCGCGGGCGCAGCGAGCGCCGATGTGGTCGTCGATACGAGCGGCAACCCGATCGTCGTCGATTACCCCGGTGGCTCGAACACGAACCAACACAACCTCGTCGGTTCCGACACCTTGAACGAGGTGATGGACTGCCTCACCGCCGGCATCGGCTCGGCCTGCCCAGGCAAGATCACGAGCGCCAGCGGCATCACCAACTACGTCGGCCAGGGCTCCGGCCAGGGCCAGCGCCAGATGGAAGGCTCGCCGAAGCCCGGCACGGACGAGCTGCCCTGCACGGTCGGCGGCGTCTCCGACCCGAACGGCTTGCCCGAGCAGAACCCCGGCTGCCAGGAAATCGCGCCCATGTCCGGTGAAATGGACAAGGGCGTGTGCGACGACGACTTCACGAGCGCCACCCAGCAGGGCACGAACGCGAGCGCCGAGTCGCTCGCGATCTGCGCCGACGGCATCGTCGTCATCACGGACAACACCTCGCTCGCTCAGTACGGCACGTCGGCGGCCGCTTGTGCGGCCGAGACCGGCTCGTCGCCGAACACGTTGCCCTACCAGCCGAACGCGAACTACCAGAACTCCGGCGGCCTCCGTCACGGCGGCACGCTTCCGGCCGATCCGATGGTCCCTGGCTCCACGGCCTACACCGTCACGGATTGGAAGGACGTTCTGCGTCTGATCTACGCGGGTTGCGAGAACACCGACGGCACGTGCGACAACAAGGATCACTACACGCGCTGCACCGATCCGGTGCGTCGCTCGCTCATCAACCACTGGTCGTACCTCGTGGACAGCGGCACGCTCGCCGGTGACGTCTCCACGGCGTGCCACGCGCAAACCTGCGCGGACAGCACGAACGGCATCGACGGCGGTCTGCGCGCCGCCTACCGCCGTGACGACTCTTCCGGCACCTCGGGCTTCTTCCTCTCGACGCTCGGCCTGAACAAGACGACCACCCACCGTACGGACTTCGTCACGGCGGGCGGCAAGTTCACCGTGATCCCCACGAGCGCGGCGACCCCGGGCGACATGTTCTGCGACGGCGGCGATGTCGAAGGCTTCGTGACGGAAAGCGTCGCCTGCCAGAAGAACACGGCGAACGCGTGCCCGGACTACACGGCGCCTTGGTCGGCTTCGGGCTTCCCGAAGACGGTCACGTGCCCGGCGTCGGGCATGTGCGCGCCGCCTCCGGCGATCGGCGAGACGGCTCCGGACGAGGTTCAGACGTGCACGCCCGGCTCTGCCAAGGCTTGCCGTGACTTCCTCAACGACAACCCGACCCTCCACACCCTCACGTGTCCGGCGTCCGGCGTTTGCCCGCTCCCGCCGGCGAAGGGCGACCCGATCACGAAGGCGTGCGACCCGAACGACGTGCTCTGCGACATGAACGGTCGCACGGGCGTCGTACGGGCTCTCGTGACGCCGTCGACGATCGGTGGCGTGGCGCCGTTCCCGACGCTGCAGTGCACGACGGGTAACTTCGCGTACGTCCCGTTCATCAACGTGTCGATCGACGTCTGCCCGGACGGCACCACGGCCTCCTCGGGTCAGTGCCAGCTGCCGTACTTCCAGATCCTGCAGAACCCGTCGAAGCCGTTCAACGCGACGACGAACCCGGAAATCGGCCGCGACTTCAACTGCGTGACGGTGGCTTCGAACCACAACTCGCAGCACACGACGCACATGGATGCGCGCGCGTTCAACGCCATCGTGCGCGACTCGAACGGCGTCGTGCAGTGCCTCACGGGCAGCGGGCTCACCTGCACGCTGCCGGCGATCGCACAGTGGCGCCAGCGCATGGCGACGCTCTCGCAGACGAGCGTCAAGGGCGGCACGATCGGCACCGTGTCGGGCACGACCGTGGGTTGCCAGCAGCCGGACGCCACGCGCCTCATGGGTTGCGTGGTCGGTTCGACGCAATGCACGATCGGCTTCGCCGGTCGTGAGGTTGCCGAGGACGCCGGCTCGCAGGCCCTCCAGGAGCCGTTCCGGATCAACGAGTCCTACGGCACGGACGCGAACGTGCTCGGCTCGCTCGCCGACAAGGGTCTCGCGACCCCGAACGCCGCGGACTACGTCTTCGCTCGCTACCTCTACCTCGGGGCCATCGGTGGCTTCCACAACGTGACTGGCGACTGCCAGGCGCGTGGCGGCAGCGCCGCGTACTGCGCGGACGAGCTCGCGATCGTGCGCGAGTTTACGACCAACTACAACGTGGCCACGACCGGTGGCGCCGCGGTTTGCGCGGGCACCGGGTTCATCGCGCTCCCGGCGACGAACAGCACGACGGACAACGCGGGCAACCCGGTTGACCTGCACTCTTGCCGCAGCGCCCTCGACTCGGGTGCGACGGCAAACACGTGCGGTGCTCCGGGCGCGGCTCGTACCGCGTTCCCGAAGGACGGCTCGATCCTCCCGAACGAGCCCTCTCCGTTCACGCCCTGCCAGGTGCAGTGAGCGAAGTCAGTTAGCGACAGGTAAGTAAGAAACGGTTGCGGCGGTCTCCTCGGAGGCCGCCGCAGCCATTTTGTGGGCTAGCGTTTGCTCTTGGCCGCGTCGAGCAAACCACCGAATGCCCTCGTCGGGCACGATCTCCGTCGCGCGCGCGAGCTCCGGCGTGCGGGGCGCCGCGACGAAGCGTGCGCGATTTGCGAGCAAGCCCTCGCGCGGAACCCGACGCACGCCGAGGCTCTCTTCTTGCTCGGTGTGCTCGCGCTCGAAGCCGATGCACCCGCCCGCGCCGTCGAGCACCTCGAGCGCGCGGTCGAGCTCGCGCCGAACATGGCCCTGTATTTCACGAACCTCGGGCTCGCGCACGGGCGCCTCGGTGCGTTCGAGCCGTCCGCGCAGGCGCTCTCACGCGCGGTCGAGCTCGCGCCGGAGCTCGCCGTGGCACAGCGCAATCTCGGCCTCGTGCGCTGCGATCTCGGAGACTTCACGGGCGGCATCGCGTGTCTCGAGCGCGCCGCCGTGCTCGAGCCGGAGTCCGCGTCGAATCGGGCGCTGCTCGCGAAGGGCTTGGTTCGGGCGGGGCGCGCCGCCGCGACCGCCGGCAATCCGTCCGGCGCCGTCGACTACTTCGAACGGGCCGTCGCTCTCGAGCGTCCTCTGGCGGCGACGTTGGCCGAGGAGATCGCGCTCGCCTTCGTGCGTCTCGGCAGGCTCGAAGACGCCGTCGCCGCGCTCGAAGCCGGGCTCGCGCTCGACCCGGCTCTCCCTCGCGCGCGAAACCAACTCGTCTTTCTTTCCGCGTTCCGAGTCGGGATCTCTGCCGCGCAGCTCCTCGAGCACGCGCGCCGTTTCGGCGAGCTCCACGCGCCCGCTCGCCCGGTGCCGGAGGCGCACCCCGCGCAGGATCTCCGGCCCGAGCGCAAGCTCCGGCTCGGCTACGTCTCGCCCGATTTTCGCGATCACGTGCAGCGCTACTTCGTGCTCCCGGTGTTCGCCGCCCACGACCGCAACGCGTTCGAGCTCGTGTGCTACTCGAGCGTCGTCGCGCCCGACGCGTGGACGGCTCGCATTCGCGACCGCGCCGACGTTTGGCGCGACGTGAGTCGCCGGTCCGACGCCGAGCTCGCCGCGTCGATCCGCGAGGATCGAATCGACGTCCTGATCGATCTCACCATGCACATGCCGGGGTCACGCTTGATGGCGTTCGCGGAGCACCCGGCTCCGGTCCAGCTCTGTTGGCTCGCGTATCCGGGCACGACCGGCGTCTCGGCGATCGACTACCGCATCAGCGATCCGCACCTGGATCCGCCGGGCGATCCCCTGCCTTACTCGGAACGCACGCTCCGGCTCGCGCGCTCGTTCTGGTGTTACGACCCGCTCGCGGACGAGCCGCTCGTGAATCCGCTGCCGGCGCTCCGCGCGGGGCACGTCACGTTCGGCTGCCTCAACAACGCCATCAAGCTCAATCGCGAAACGCTCGAGCTCTGGGCACGCGTGCTCGTTCGGCTCGGCGATTCGAAGCTCGTCGTGTGCGCGCCGCCCGGTCGCGCGCGGAGCCGAGTGCTCGAGGTGCTCGCGTCGAACGGCGTCGCCGACACGCGCGTGAGCTTCGTCGATCGGCAAAGCCGCCACGACTATCTCGCCACCTACGGCCGCATCGACGTGGCGCTCGACTCGCTCCCGTACAACGGCCACACGACGACGCTCGACGCGCTGTTCATGGGCGTGCCGGTCGTCAGTCGGATCGGCGAAACCGTGGTCGGACGCGCCGGCCTCAGCATCGCGAAGAATCTGGAGCTCGAAGAGCTGGTCGCGCGCGACGCGGACGAGTTCGTCACCGTCGCCGTCTCGCTCGCGCGTTCGCTGCCGCGTCTGAGTGCGCTCCGTTCGACGCTGCGCGAGCGCCTGCGCCGGTCCCCGTTGATGGACGCGGCCGGCTTCACGCGCGAGCTCGAAGGCGCTTACCGCCACGCCTGGCGCGAGTATTGCGCGACGAGGACGAGCTCCGTCGCCGGAGCGACGACGCCGCTCACTTCGTCCGATCGATGATCATCCAGCCGAACGGGGTGTCGACCGGGTCCGAGATTTCCCCCACCTTCAATTTGAAGGCGGCGTCGGCAAAGGACGGTATCGCATCCTTGCGCTCGAAGTTCAGGAGTTGTCCCTTCGTCTTCTGAGCCCCCGGCTCCTCCGAATACTCGACGACGAGCTGGCCGAAATCCTCGCCTTTGCGAGCGCGCAGCATCGCTTCGGTCGCGCGCTTCTTGGCCGCTTCCTTGCTCCGCGTGATCTTCAAGGTTCGACCCATTACCGAGTCGGCATGAGTGACGACGAGGTGCATGACCGAGATCAACGCGGGCTCGCCGGACGCAGCGTTCGGAGCGGGAGTCGGCTCGGCCGCGGTGAAGGATGGGGCGGCCGGAGGCGCCACGACGCGCGCCGGAGTGTCGGCGTGCTGCGTGCCGTTCGCACGCGTAGAACGAGCGAGCGCGAGCGACGCGATCGAGCCGAGCGCGATGAGAGCGACGAGCACCGCCCACGGCGCCCATTCGGGCAGCCCGGACGCTGCGGCGCGCGGCGACGGCGGTCGCTTCACCGAGCCCGTATAGCGTCTCCGCACGACGCGCCCGGTGACATTTCGGTGCTCGCTCCGCGTCGTTCGCCGCACGCGCTTCCGGCTGTCATGACTCGCATCGATGCGCTACGCATGCGCTCGTGCGATCCGTCGTTCGACTCGCTCGCGTCGTCGCGCTTTGCTCGTTCGGATGCGCGTCGCACTCGCCCGTGACCTCGCCGGCCGAGACCGGCACGACGAACGGCAACGGCGGGAGCAGAAGCGGCAGCGCAGCGACGGCGCAAGCCGGCATGCCGGACGAGCCCGCTGCGATCGCCGGGGGCGGCAGCGACGACGGGGGCTCGGGTAGAGCCTCCGGCGGTTCGGGCGCGTCGCTCGCGGAAGGAGGCGTGAGCCAAGGCGAAAGCAGCGGCGCAGCGGGAGCCGCAGGGAGCGACGGCTCGTCGCCATGTACGTTCGACGTCACCTGGTCGACGAGCGCGGTGATACCGACCGTCGGTATCGTCGAATGGACGAGCGCTTTCGACGCGATCGACGGCGCCAGCGTCGAGTTCGGCGCCGGCACCGATTACGGGCACGTGGCTCCGGTCGACCTCGGCGATCCGCAGCACCGGACGCTGCTTCTCGGCTTGAAGGCGCTCCACGCCTATCACTTTCGCGTGGTCGCGAAGCGTGGCTCGTCGAGCTGCGCGAGTCGTGATTTCACGCTGACCACCGGCGCGCTCCCGAACGGCTTGCCGAACACGGCGCTCGACCTGAACGGGTCGAGCTCGGTGAATTTCTTGCTCTCCTCGTTCGTGTCGAACGGCCCCGCCTTCGTCCTCGACGCGGACGGCGACTACGTCTGGGCCTACGGCACGGGCGAGATGGCGCGGGCGGCCCTGAGCCACGACGGCAAATACATGTGGTTTTCGGCCATCAACGTCGCCGCCACGAAGCCGTCGATGAAACGCGTCACGCTCGACGGCCTGGAAGAGACGGACTTTACGGCCGAGTTCGGTCAGATCCATCACGACTTCGCGATTCTGCCCGACGACACGATCGCGTTCTTGCAGCACGAGGGCGAGGTCGACAGCGTGATGGAGCGAGCGCCCGACGGCACGATGCGTGAAGTCGCGAACCTCGGCACGGTGCTCGGCGCCGTGCACACGCATGCCAACTCCGTCCGCTACTTCGCGGCGGACGACACGTACACGGTGTCCGAGCTCCAGAGCAATTCGATCACGAAGCTCACGCGGAGCGGCGACGTGGTTTGGACGCTCGGCGGTTCGGCCAGTGACTTCAGCGGCGATACGGCTTGGACGGGACAGCACGGCCAGGAACTGATCGACCCCACGCACATCCTCGTTTTCAGCAACGGTCCCCCCGACGGCGATTCGAGCGCCTTCGAGCTCGAGCTCGATCCGAAAGGGCACACCGCCAAGCGCGTGTGGAATTACGAGCCGAACCCGGGCCTACAATGCGCGATTTACGGCGACGTGCAGCGTCTCGCGGGCGGAAATACGCTCGTCACCTTCTCCGTGCTCGGAGTCATCGACGAAGTCGACCCGAACGACACGCTCGTGCGCGAGCTCAGCTGGGAAATCGGAGGCGCGGTCGGCTACGCGACCGCGCTCGATTCACTGTACCCGGCGTCCCCGTGACGGAGCTCGCGGCGCCGGGGTCCGCGCTGCCGAGCGCGCTGCGGCGCCTCACTCCTGCCGCACGAGCACGTTGTCGAAGCGCACCGAAAGCATCGGCTTGCGGAACGGCTTGATCGAGACGAGGCGCATCGAGATCGACTTCGTCATGCCTGGCGTGAGGTACTTTTTGTCGATCACGTTCCAGTCGCTGCCCTGCACGGTCGCGGCGGTCACCGTTTCGATCACGTTGCCGGTGCAGTCGGGGCCGTCGTAGGGCAAGAGCTGGAAAGCGGCACTCGAGTCCATGTCGGCTTCGACGATCGACGCTTGCACGATGAAGCGATATTCGACCGAGCTCGTCACGGCGATGCACTGGTATGCACCGACCATGACGCTGCCGTCCTGGTCGACCTCGAGCGAGCTCAAGAGGTTGAGCGAGCCCGAAAAGTCGTGACCGAGAGCGTCGTCGGAGCTCCAACTGAGCAGCACGTTCGGTTCGGAAAGCCATCCGCTCACGTCCGTGTCGAACGACGGATTGTCCGCGAGCGACTGCTCGCAATCGAGCACGCCGTCGCCGTCGAGATCCGGACAGGGCCCGCCGGTGATCGCCATGCCGGCGCTCCCGCCGCTGCCTCCGCTGCCGGTGGTCCCGCCGGTGCACGCAGAAACGGCATCGTCACCGGCCACGACCTGACAACCGCCGGTACCGCTGGTATCGCCGCCGCTCCCGGCGCCGTCACCGTTCTCACCGCTGCCGCCGGTCGCGGGCGCGTCCCCGCCGGTGCTCCCGCCCGCCGCGAACGGAGCGCCGCCGGCACTCGAGCCGCCCACCGCTCCGGTGGATCCGCCGCCGCCGAGTAGCGCGTCGCCACTGCCCGCATCCGCGCCCGCACCGTCGCCGGCTGCATAGAGCACGATGGAGAGCGGCTGGAGTTTCCGGTCGTCCGTCGCGCAGTGAACCGACGAGAAGCCGGTGACGGTCACGAGCGCAAGCCACGCAAATGCGCGACGCGCGTGCGGTTCGTGGCGACAGCGCGGCATTGCCTTCTCGGGCCCTTCGGCTGGCCGACACGACATGCGGGGCGAGAAACCTACATGAACACGCTCGATCCGAGTTGTGACATTCAAGCGACGCAGAGAGCCTTAATCCCGCTGTGTTCGCGCATCCGGCGGCGCCCGGCGCTGCGCGAATGTTACACGGTGTTCCGAGGTCGGGGCGGTATACACGGCGTCCGTCAATCGCGGCCACGAGCGTCGTCGCGCGCCAACCTGAATGGAAACTCGCTGGGTTGCTCTCCGACGAGCGCTGCCGCTGCTCTTCGGCTTCTTGCTATTGCTCGCGCCGGAGCGAGCGCACGCATACACGTGGATGGTGCGGCACGGTTACACGGGCTGCACGCCGTGCCACCAAGATCCGACGGGCGGCGGCATTCTCACGCCTTACGGCCGCTCCGTCGGCAGCCTGATTCTCAACACGCGCTACGACGGCAAAAAAGACGAAGCAGATCCGCTCGGCGGCTTCTTGTTCGGCGCGGTCGAGCTCCCGCCCGAGGTGATGCTCGGCGGCGACGGGCGCATGCTGTGGCTCGCGCAGAAGCTCGAAGACACGGAAGTTCGTCATTATCTCTTTTTGATGCAGGCCGACCTCGAGGCCGCCATCAATTTCAAGCACGTGCTCGCGAGCGCGAGCATCGGTTACGCGGAGGACGGCGCGTACGGCGCCGCGCTCACGAAAGCGCCCGAAAAGAACCTCGTCTCGCGCATTTTTTGGGCCGGTTACGAGCTCGACGAAGCGACGGGCCTCCTCGTGCGCGCGGGGCGCATGAACTTGCCGTACGGCACGCGCAACATCGAGCACACCCTGTGGGACCGCACGACGACGGGGACGACCATCGACGACGATCAGCAAGAGGGCGTCGCCGTCGCGTGGGCTCCCGACCAGTTCCGCGGCGAGCTCATGGCCATACTCGGCGACTACCAGATCGGGCCCGACGTGTACCGCGAGCGCGGCTACAGCGCGTACGGCGAATATTGGCCGCTCCCGACGCTCGGTGTCGGCGCGAGCAGCCTCATCACGCACCGCGAGCTCGACCCCGTGTTTTTGCGGGAGACGTGGCGGCAATCGCACGGCGTCTTCGCGCGCTGGTCGGCTCCGTGGCAGCCGCTCGTCTTGCTCGGGGAGGCGGATTA
>DATJXW010000309.1:0-13683 GCA_035499895.1 Polyangiaceae bacterium
CCGAGACACCTTGATTTTCCGCGCGCGCGCCGGCGACTTCCGCCTCGCCCGCGCCACGCAATGCGGCTTCGCGGGTGGCCTCGCGTGCCCTGCGCCCGCGGCCCCGAAGGGCGTGGCTCGACCCGGCGCGTAACGCCGCTCTAACCCATCGTATTATTTGGGTTTAATTGCCGGAATTCCGTCACTCCGGCAGGTTGAGGCAGGCGGCCTCCCGAGGTACGAAAGACGGCCCCGCGTGCGGCTTCGGCCGCCCCTTCGCGCGGGCCCAATAGATGGCGAACGAAGCAGAGCCCCCGGCCCCACCGCCCCACCCGCAAGAGCAGCCCGTCAGCATCCAAGACGAGATGCGCACGTCGTATCTCGACTACGCGATGAGCGTCATCGTCGGACGCGCCATCCCCGACGTGCGCGACGGCTTGAAGCCGGTTCACCGCCGCATCCTCTACGCGATGCGCGGCTTGAACCTGACGCCCGCCACGCAATACCGAAAGTGCGCGCTCGTCGTCGGCGAAGTGCTCGGCAGCTTCCACCCGCACGGCGACGCCAGCGTGTACGACGCGCTCGTGCGCATGGCGCAGCCGTTCAGCATGCGGCACATGGTCATCGACGGGCAGGGCAACTTCGGCTCCGTCGACGGCGACCCGCCCGCCGCCTACCGCTACACCGAGTGCCGCCTCGCGCGCATCGCGATGGAGCTCTTGACCGACATCGAGCGCGGCACGGTGGATTTTCAGCCGAATTTCGACGGCACGCGGGACGAGCCCGTCGTGCTGCCGGCGCGCTTTCCGAACCTGCTCGTGAACGGGACGGGCGGCATCGCCGTCGGCATGGCGACGAACATCCCGCCGCACAACCTGAACGAGGTGATCGACGCGACCATCGCGCTCATCGGCAATTCCGCGCTCACGATCGAAGAGCTGATGAAGCACATCGTCGGCCCCGATTTCCCGACCGCCGGCCAGATCTACGGCCGCTCCGGTATCTACCAAGGGTACAAGACGGGCCGCGGCTCCATCGTCATGCGCGCGCGCACCACCATCGAAAAGGTGGTGGGCTCGGCCGACCGCGAGCAAATCGTCGTCACCGAGATCCCGTATCAGGTGAACAAGGCGCGCCTGCACGCGAAGATCGGCGAGCTCATTCGCGACAAGCGCATCGAGGGCATCAAGGAGGCGCGCGACGAGAGCGACCGCGACGGCATGCGGCTCGTGCTCGAGCTCAAAAAGGACGTTTTTCCGCAGGTCGTGCTGAACCAGCTCTTCCGGCTCACGGACATGCAGAGCTCGTTCGGCATCATCAACCTCGCCATCGTCGACGGCCGCCCGGCGGTGCTCGACCTGAAGCAGACGCTCGAGTGCTTCGTCGGTCACCGGCGCGAGGTGGTGAGCCGCCGCACGCGCTTCGAGCTGAACGAAGCCGAGGGCAAGCGCGAGATCGTCGAAGGGCTCGGTATGGCCGTGACCGAGGTCGATCTGGTCGTGAAGACGATCCGCGAGTCGAAGGATCCCGACGAAGCGAAGGATCGCTTGATGCAGCTCCCGCTCAAGGGGCTCGAGGAGTTCGTGCGCCGCGCCGGCAGACCCGAAGCCGAGATCGAAGCCGCGGCGAAGCAGAAGGATTACCGCCTGAGCGAGCGGCAAGCCAAGGTCATCCTCGAGATGCGCCTCGCTCGCCTCACCGGGCTCGAGCGCGAGAAGCTCGCCGTCGAGTACGGCGAGCTCTGCAACGAGATCGCACGTTTGCAGGCGATTTTGGCCGACGAGAAGCTCCTCCTCGACCTCATCGTGAAGGAGCTCGAGGAGGTCAAGGAGAAGCACGGCGAGAAGCGCCGCACCGAGATCGTCGAGGACGAAGCCGAGATCCAGGTGGAAGACCTGATCCAAGAAGAGGACATGGTCGTCACGATCTCGCACGAGGGCTACATCAAGCGCACCGCCGTCTCTGACTACAAAGCGCAGAAGCGCGGCGGCAAGGGCAACCGCGGGATGGAAGCGCGCGACGACGACTTCGTGAACCAGCTGTTCATCGCGTCGACGCACAGCTTCGTCTTCTTCTTCTCGAACCGCGGCAAGGTGTACGTGAAGAAGATCTACGAGATCCCGCAGGCCGCGCGGAACGCGAAGGGGCGCGCCATCGTCAACTTCATCGAGTTCGAAGAAGGCGAGAAGATCGCGGCGATCACGCCGGTGAGCGGCTTCACGCCGGGCCTCTTCGTCACGACGCTGACGCGCGGCGGGCAAATCAAGAAGACGGAAGTCGTCGAATACGAGAATTACCGAGAAAAAGGCATCATCGGCGTGAAGATCGCCGACGACGACACGCTCCTCACCGCGACCGTCACCGACGGCAATCAAGAGTTTTTGATCGCGACCAAGCAAGGCCAATCGATTCGCTTCCACGAACAGCAGGTGCGTCCGATGGGGCGACCCGCGGGCGGCGTGAAAGCGATCGAGCTCGAAGCGGGCGACGAGGTCGTGGGGCTCGCGCGCACCGAGCCCGAGCGCACCTGGGTGCTCGCGGTGTGCGAGCGCGGCTACGGCAAGCGCACGGCGCTCGAGGAGTTTCGCGCTCAGAACCGCGGCGGCAAGGGCATCATCCTGATCGACTGCAGCGATCGGAACGGCCCCGTCGTCGGCATCGCGCTCGTGAAGCCCGAGGACGAGATCATGCTCATCACCGACCGCGGCCAGACGATCCGCACGTCGGTCGACGGCGTGCGCGAGACCGGGCGCAACGCGCAAGGCGTGAAGCTCATGAGCATCGCCGACGACGAGCGCGTCGTCGCGTTCGAGCCGATCGGCGAGAGCCGCGCCGGTTCGGCCCTCGACGGCGGCAGCATCCCGCCCGAGGCGGGCGACGAAAGCGGCGACGAAGCGGCCGAAACGACGACCGACGGGGCCGAGCCCGCGAACGGCGCCGCCGAGACGAACGGCGCGGGGGACGATGGCGAGCCGGAAGGCGAATAAGCGGACGAGCGCCGAACGGCCGACTGCCGCGGCGCGCGGCGCGGCCAAACCGAGTCGTCCGAAGCCGAGCGCCGAGAAACGGAAGCCGAGCGCTTCGAAGCGACCGCGCGTCGCGAAAGCGAAGCCGCGCACCGAGCCGGCCCGGGCGAAGCCCGCCGCCGCCAACGCGAAGAGCAAGTCCGCGAAGGGCGCGCGCCCGCAGGCGGCGCCGCCGAAGACGAAGAAGCTCGTCGCGAAGGAGCCGCTCGCGCCGCGCGCGGTGTTCGCGCTGCTCCGCGCGTATCACGCCGACGCACACTGCGAGCTCGACCATCGCTCGCCGTTCGAGCTCTTGGTCGCCACGGTGCTCTCCGCGCAAAGCACCGACGTCATGGTCAATCAAGTGACGCCGGAGCTCTTCCGGCGCTGGCCGACCCCCGCCGCGCTCGCGGGCGCGGACGCCGGCGAGGTCGAGCGCGTCATCGTCCGTACCGGCTTTTTCCGGCAGAAAACCAAGTCCATCAGAGGGCTCGCGGCCGGGCTCGTGCGTGACCACGCGGGCGAGGTGCCGCGCACGCTCGCAGAGCTCGTGAAGCTACCCGGCGTGGGGCGCAAGACGGCGAACGTCGTGCTCGGCGTCGCGTTCGGCACGCCGGAAGGCGTCGTGGTGGACACGCACGTGCAACGCCTGTCGCAGCGGCTCGGCTGGACGCGCCACACCGAGCCCCCCGAAATCGAAACCGACCTCATGCGCGAGTTCCCGCGCGAGGACTGGGACGCGCTCGGCCACGTGCTCATCTTCCACGGCCGCCGCATCTGCACGGCGCGCAAGCCCGCGTGCGCGAGCTGTCCGGTCGCGGCGCATTGTCCTTCGGCGTTCGTCGCCGAAAACGTGGGCCGCAAGCCCGCGCGCTCGCGCGCTCGCTAAGCCCGGCCCTTCGCCATCAGCTGCTCGACCGTGCGCGTCGTCATGCGACCCTCGCGCACTTCGGGCAGCTCGAGCAAACGCTTGTGCAAATCGATGTTGGTGCGGATGCCGCCGACGATGAACTCGTCGAGCGCGCGGCGCATGCGCTTGAGGGCGTGCTCGCGCGTCGGCGCGTGCGCGATGACCTTGGCGATCATCGAGTCGTAGTGCGGGGGCACGGACCAGCCGCCGAAGACGCCCGAATCGACGCGCACGCCGATGCCGCCCGGCGGGTGGTACTCGGTGATGCGGCCGGGCGACGGCGCGAAGGTGACGGCGTCCTCGGCGAGGATGCGGCATTCGATGGCGGCGCCGCGAAAGCGCCAGGGCCGCGTGTCGGGCATCTCGAGCTTTTCGCCGGCCGCGGCGCGGATCTGCTCCACGACGAGATCGACGCCGGTCGTCATCTCGGTCACGGGGTGCTCGACCTGGACGCGCGTGTTCATCTCCATGAAATAGAGCTTGCCCGCGTCATCCATCAAAAACTCGAGCGTCCCGAGCGAGGTGTACCCGGTCTCCGCGATGGCGTGACGGATGAGCTCGGCCATCTCGGCGCGGAGCTCGACCGTCATGTTCGGGCTCGGCGCTTCTTCCACGAGCTTCTGATTGCGGCGCTGGAGCGAACACTCGCGCTCGCCGAGCGTCCACACCTGGCCGTGCATGTCCGCGAGCGCCTGGAACTCGATGTGGCGCGGCCGTTCCACGAAGCGCTCGAGATAGAGCTCGGGGTTCTTGAAGGCGCTCATCGCCTCGGCCGTCGCCGACTCGAACGCGCGGCGCACCTCTTCGACCGCGCGCACGACGCGCATGCCGCGCCCGCCGCCGCCGCCGCGCGCCTTGATCATCACGGGGAAACCCACGCGCGCGGCCTCGGATTCGGCGTGCTCGGCGTCGCGGAGCGCCTCGCTGCCCATGAGCAGCGGCAGGCCGAAGCGCTTCGCCGTCTCGCGCGCGCGGAGCTTGTCGCCCCAGAGCGCCATCACGTCCGACTTCGGTCCGATGAACGCGAGCTTGCAGCCTTCGACGATGCGCGCGAACTCGACGCTCTCCGACAAGAAGCCGTAGCCCGGATGAATGGCGTCGGCGGCCGTGATTTCGGCGGCGCTGATGATGGCCGGAATGTTGAGGTAGCTCTGCGTGGACGGCGGCGGACCGATGCAGACCGCTTCGTCGGCGAAGCGCACGTGGAGCGCGCCGTCGTCCGCCTCCGAGTGCACGGCGACGGTCGCGATGCCGAGCTCGCGACAGGCGCGGATCACGCGGATGGCGATCTCTCCGCGGTTCGCGATCAGGACTTTTTTGAACATGAAGTCCCGAGCTCAGGTCTTGCGGATCATGAAGAGCTTTTGGCCGTATTCGACGCTCTTGCCGTTCTCGACCAGGATCTCGACGATCGTCCCCGCGACCTCGGACTCGATCTCGTTCATGAGCTTCATGGCCTCGACGATGCAGAGCGTCTGGCCCTTCTTCACGAGGCTGCCGACTTCGACGAAGTTCGCCGACTCGGGCGACGCGGCGCGGTAAAAGGTGCCGACGAACGGCGACGTGATCGCCGTGAGATCGGTCGCGGGCGGCGCTTCGGTCACCGGCTTCTGTTCGACGGTCGCGACGGAGGCAGGCTGCGCGCTCCGCGCCGGAAGCGGCGCACCGCCGCCGCGCGGGATCGCAATCTTCAAACGGATCTTGTCGTCTTCGTACTCGAATTCGGAGGCGCCGCCGGTTTCGAGCGTGCGGAGCAGGGACTCGAGCTGTGTGAGGGTGAGCTGCATTCTGGTATCTTCGGGGTTCCGGAGCGCCGGGCGGCGCCGGGGCGGCTCGCGCTAGGTGGTGAGCTCCTGGGCGAGCTTCGGCGCGAGCACTCGTAGCAGGAATCGACTTTTGCCTAGGTTGCCCTCGGGCTCCATGGCGACGGCGACGAAGTAGCTCTGATTGATGATCCGGATCAAGGTCATCATCTTGTCGCTGCGGAAAGCCACCTCGCTCGTCTGGCCGGCCTCGAGCATCTCGCTCGCGCGCTGGATGGCTTTGACGACCACGCTCACTTCCGCCCCCACCACCTCGATGTCGAACGTCGCACCCGGCCGGGTGAAGCTCTCGAGCGGGATGCCCTCGAAGTCCATCAGGAGCCCCGCGATACCGCCCTCCGTGCTTTCGACGACGCCCTGCAGGGCCTCTTTGAACATTCGGCGGAGGTTAGCCGTTTTTGCTCCCCTCGTGAATTTTCTCCGCGATTCGGCCCCTTGCCCGCTCGAAGTGTGAGCCACAGAAGACCGGCCCATTGGCCGATTCGACGCACGCCTCGGAGACTCTTGCCGCCGCGCGATGGCTGGGCGATGGCCTTGCCTTGGGGGCCGTCCGGGGCGCCTTGACCCTCGTCCATCCGAGCAGGTACCTTCCCGCTCCCGCCCGGCTTTTCGGTCGGAAAATTGCTTCGAGGAAGCCTCGCGATGCGCGCGCGCGCAGGGGATCCGCCCCGCACCATGACCCAGAAGATCCTCGCCGGACGGGCGGAGGATCCGAGCCTCTCGAGTGATCTTCTCCGCGTGAAGATCGATCAGGTCGTGCTCTCGCGCGAACCGGAGCGCGCGCTTTCCGAAGCGCTGCTCGCCGGGAGCCGCAAGTTCGCGGTCGAGGTCGCCGTCGCTTACGACGCGCGCTGCGTGACGCGCGCGGGCGAGACGCAAAACCCGAGCGCCCAGCGCGCCTACCGCGACGCGCTCGGTCTCGGCTTGCTGCTCGCGCGCCCCGGCATCGGTTTTCCGGCGGCCGTCCACCTCGAACGCTTCGGCAGCCCCGCACGCCTCGCGGTCACCGACGATCCGCGACTCGCGTCGGTCGGCGGAGCCGGCATGCTCACGTTGCTCGCGCCGCCCGCGCAGCTCGCCGAAGCGCTCGCGACCGGCACGGTCTGCGTGCGGCGCCCGCGCAGCATCCAGGTGCTGCTCTCGGGACGCGTGCGGCCCTTCGTCTGCGTGCGCGACGTCGGGCTCGAGCTCTTGCGGCGCGGCTTGCGCGAAGCCGTTCACCGCGTCGACGCGCAGCACGGCGCGCCCATCGTGATCGAGTTCGCGGGGCCGAGCGCGCGGCTGCTTTCGGTGGCGGAACGCGCCGTGCTTTCGGCCATGGCGCCGCAGCTCGGCGCGGCCGCGGCCGTGTTCGTGAGCGACGAAAAGACGGAAGTGTACCTGCGCGATCAGCGCCGTTCGAAGGCGCACCGCGGGCTCTCGCCCGATCCCGGCGCGCCCTGCGAAGACGCGATCAGCGTCGATCTGTCCGCCGTCGACCCGCTCGTGCTCGACGAAGACGGCGTCGTGCGCCAGGTGCGCGAGCTCGCCGACAACCCCGTTTCCCAGGTCGTGCTCGGCGGGGACTCGGGCGCTTCATTGCGCGACCTGCTCGCGGCGGCGGCGCTCTTGAAGAGCAAGCGCGTGCCGCCGCGCCTCGATTTCTTGGTGGCGCCGTCGTCGCGCCAGACGCTCGAGGTGCTCGCGCAGTCGGGCGCGCTCGTCGATCTCATCGCCACCGGCGCCCGCATCGTGGAGTCGGATCCGCGCCTGCTCACCGGCGAGCTCTACCCGCCGGGCCCGGGCGGCGTGTCGATGCGCACGTTCGATCCCGAACCCGATCAGCCGCCGACGCGCGCGGTGATCGCGTCCGCGGAGACGCTCGCCTTCGCGGTCGCGACCGGCGTCGTGGGCGATCCGCGCTCGTTCAAGCGGCCCGTGCGCGTCACGGTCCCGCGCACGCTGCCGACCGACGACGTGCTCATCGTTCGCAAAACGAAGGGCAAGGGCAAGGAGGGCGACGGCTCGAAAGCCGCGCCGCTCGAGGCGCCGCCCGTTCACGGCTGGCGCGCCGCCCAAACGCTGCCGCTCGTGGCGGAGCGGAGCCGCCCGGAACAGCCGAGCGCCCTCGTGCTCGGCTCGCTCGACGACGTGCGCTGGGTGGCGCGCCGCGCGCCGGAGCTCTCGGGCGCGGTGCGAGCCGTCATCGCGCCGCACATCCCGGCCGGGGTGGTCGCGCTGCTCGCCGGGACCGGCATCCTCGCGCTCCGCGCGGACCCGGACGCGCTCCGCACGCTGCAGAGCCAAGCGTCGCTCGGCTTGCCGGCGCCCGCCGAGTGGAACGGCAAGGACACGATCAGCGTCTCGGCCGGGGGCAAGCCCGTGGAGCTCACGTTCCTCGCCGTCGGCGCGGAACGCGAGTGGACGGCCGCGGGCAGCGCGCGCACCCAAGTGGCGCTCGCGAAGCGCTAGTGCAAGCCTCCGATCGGCTGATCCTCTTCGCTCCGGGCGCGGGCGCGCCGAGCACGTCGGCGTGGATGATCGCCGAAAAGAGGCGGCTCGAGACGCTCGGCCGCGTCGAGACGTTCGATTACCCGTACATGCTCGCCGGCCGCAAATCACCGGATCGACAGCCGGTGCTCGTCGCCGCGCACGAAGAGGCGTTCGCGCGGGCGAGCCGCGGCGTTCCCGGGCCGAAGGTGCTCGCGGGCAAGAGCATGGGCGGGCGGATGGGTTGTCACCTGGCGGTGAAGCTCGGCGAGGCCGTCGCCGCCGTCGTCTGTCTCGGCTACCCGCTCGTCGGCATGCGCGGCGACGTGCGTGACGCGGTGTTGCTCGAGCTCGCGCGGCCCGTCCTCTTCGTGCAGGGCACGCGCGACAAGCTCTGTCCGCTCGACCGCCTCGCGGCGGTGCGACCGCGCATGCGCACGCCGAACGAGCTTCACGTCGTCGAGGGCGGCAATCACGACCTCGTCGTGGGCAAGCGCGAGCTCGCGGCGCGCGGCGAAACCCAAAGCGCGATCGACGACGGCGTCACGCACGCGATCGCGCTCTTTCTCGAGCGCTACGCGTGAGCTCGAAGTGAACCCGCTCGGTTACGATTCGCTCGCACAGTGGCTCCTCGCCACGGCCGTCGTGACGACGGCGGCGGCGCTCCAGGGCAGCGCCGGCTTCGGCTTTTCGCTGCTATCGGCGCCGATTCTGGCGTGGCAAAACCCGCGGCTCGTCCCCGCGCCGCTCATCCTCGCCGGCACGCTCCTGCTCGGTCTCACCGCGTGGCGCGAGCGGAGCGCGGTCGATCTCAAGGGCATCGGCTGGTTGCTCGGCGGCCGGCTGCCGGGCACGGTCGCCGGGGTGTTCGCGCTCGCGGCGCTGAGCGAACGCGCGCTCACGACGGGCCTCGGGCTCTTCGTGCTCGCCGCCGTCGGCATTTCGATCGGGAGCGGACGCTTTTCACGCACGCCGCGCTTGCTCGCCGGCGTCGGGATCGTTTCGGGTTTCATGGGCGTCACGTCCGCGATCGACGGGCCGCCCGTCGCCGTGCTGTATCAACACGAGCACGGTGCGCTCGTGCGTTCGACGCTCGCGACGTACTTCCTCGCGGGCGCGGCGATGTCGATCGCCGCGCTCACCCTCGTGGGTAAAATCGGACGTGGGGAGCTCGGCCTCGCGCTCGGGCTCTGGCCGGGTATCGCGCTCGGGTTCACGGCCTCGCGCTGGCTCGGTCGCTGGCTCGATCGGGGTCGCACGCGCGGCGCCTTGCTCTCCGTGGCGGCCTGCGCCGGCCTCGCCGCGGTGCTGCACGGGCTCGCGTGAAATCGGTTATCGTGGCGCCGTGGCGCTGCCCCGCCCGACCCGCCTCTCCGCCCTCGCCGTCGCGACGTGCCTCGCGCTCCTCTGCGCGCCGCGCCTGAGTCGCGCCGCGGACGACGAGGATGCCGCGGACTCGAGCGCGAGCGACGACGACGCCAAACCGGCGAGCGGCGCGAAGCCGTCGGACAAGTCCGAAGCCGACGCCAAGGCGTCCGAGGACAAGCCGGCCAAGGCGGACACCACGTTCGGCCACATGGGCCAGTTCGGCCTGCGTGCTGGGGTCGTCGCCGGCTACCGCATGATCATTCGCTACGGCAGCTCGCCGTACTGCGTCGCGCCGGACACGCGCTCGCCCGCCGACCAGCAGAAGTTCTGCGGGCATCCGGCGCCGCTCGCGGGCGACTTCGGGCTGAGCTTCGGCGTCCTCGACTTTCTCGAGCCGTTCGCCTGGGCGCGCCTCGGCTTCGCGCCCGAGAAGGAGACGGACACGAAGTCGCTCGTGGTGCTCGGCGCGGGCGTTCGCCTCTACACGATGAGCGACGCGGCGTTCAAAATCTTCATCGAACCCGCGGTGGGCTTCGAGCTCGAAGGCGGGCGCGGCACGGCGGCGTGGCAGACGAACCACCCCGATTACAAGAAGGACTTCATGTTCCACGTGGCGGCCGGGCCGCAGATCGACTTCGCGCGCAACGTCGGCGCCTACGTCACGGCCGGCGTCTCGGCGGACGTGGTGCGCGCCCTCGGGAGCTCGCTCGACCTGAATCTGGGCATCCAGGGGCGCGTGCCGTGAACGACGCGCGACCGTTTCGCGTGCTCGGCGTGCAACAGGTCGCCCTCGGCGGGAAAGACAAGAGCAAGCTCCGGGCGCTCTGGGTCGATCTCTTCGGCGTCGCGCTCGTGTCGAGCTTTCAGAGCGCCACGGAAAACGTCGACGAAGACGTGCTGCGCATCGGGGACGGCGACCACGCCGTCGAGATCGACCTCATGCAGCCGCTCGACGCGGCGTCGCGCCCGAAGGTCGACGAGCCGGCCCTGCACCACTTCGGGCTCTGGATCGACGACTTGAAGGCGGCGTACGCCTGGCTTTCGGAGCGGGGCGTGCGCTTCACGCCGGGCGGCATTCGGCCCGGCGCGTCCGGTCACGACGTGTGCTTCATCCACCCGAAGGGCGCCCCCGACTCACCGCAGGGCGGCGAGGGCGTCCTCATCGAGCTCGTGCAAGCGCCGCCGAGCGTGATCGCGGCCAAGCGCGGCTGAACCGCGCCCCGCGCCTCACGGCAGGGACTGCGTCTTCAGCACGTTCCACGCCGTGTCGGCGAACTTCGCGCCCGAGTTCGAGTAGACGGCGAGGTGGCCGCCGCTCGTCGTCGTGCAGAGCGTGACGGAGGTGTTGTCGGCGCAGGTCGAGTACGTCTGGCAGAGCGAGTTGTCCGGATCCGCGGCCGCCGAGCCCGTGCAGGAGTCGAACTTGGCCCAGGTGTCGCGGTTGACGACGGCGCTCGAGAAGCCGATGCCGACGCAGCTCGAGTTCGGCGCGCAATCGGTCGCGAGCTGCGGCGTCTGGCCGCCGGCGTACGGCACGATCGTGCTGTCCGCTCCCTCGTCGAACGCGACCACGGCGATGGGCCGCGGGAGATTGCAGACGCAAGCCGTGTTGTTGTCCGCGGTGACCATCGTCGCGAGCGGGTCCTTGCCCGTGACGCAACGGAAGTCGACGGGCGCGACCGCCGCGATCACGTCCGCGGCGTCGCACGCCATGCGGTACGTCATGCCGCCGCCGTTCGAGCCGCCGCTCGCGTAGATGCGCTTCGGATCGACGCAGGCGTTGGTCTCGAGCCACTTGATCATGTCGCGCGCGAAGCCGACGTCGTCGATGCCGTCCTTCTCGGCGTTGTCGCAGCAGTAGCCGGCGTTCCACGAGCTGTCCCCGGCTTTCTTCGAAGAATCCGGGTAGACCGCGATGCAGCCGACGCTGTCGCACTTCGCTTTCCAACCCGAAGAGCCCTCTTGCTGCGAGCCAGTGCCGCCGAGCGGATGGAAGTCGAGAATCACGGGCGCGGGCGTGGTCGCCGAGTAGCTCGTGGGCACGTGCACGATGAACGTGCGCGACTCGCCTCCGGACATGATGCTCTCGTTGTTGTCGCCGGCCTTCAGCGTGCTCGTGGTCGGACAGGTGACGCTGCCGCCGCCCGCGCTCCCGCCCGAGCTCGAACCGGCCTTGCCCATCGACATGCCCGCCGCGCCGCCGCTCGCTGCGCCGGCGCTGCTCGCGCCGCCCATCGACGCGCCGCCGAAGCCGCCGACCTTGCCGCCGCTGCCCGACGTCGAACCGCCCGTGCCCGGCATGGAGCCGCCGGTCCCCGAGACCGTGCCCCCCGCGCCCGACATCGAGCCGCCGGTCCCCGAGACGGTTCCGCCGGTTCCCGACACGGTGCCGCCCGTGCCCGAGACCGTGCCGCCGGTTCCCGACACGGTGCCGCCCGTGCCCGAGACGGTGCCGCCGGCTCCCGCGGCCGTCCCGCCTTGGGTGCCGCCGCTGCCGGACGCTTTGCCCGCGCTCCCCGTGCCGCCGCTCCCGGGTTGCCCGCCGGTGCCGCCGCTGCTCCCGCTCCCTCCGCCTCCGCATCCGACCACGGCCAAAGCCGCCACACAGGCAAGGAGAGGGGCACCAAGGGGAAAGCGCGTGTTCTTCATCGTTGAGTCCTCGACCGAAAGGGGTCGAGCGCTAATGCGGGAAACCGGTTCGATCGATCCCGCAAACTTCGCGACTCACTGCCGACGGCGTCGATCGCCCGGAAGCGGGCGTCACGGGAGCGCTTCTTTTTGGAACATCCCCCACGCGACGTTCACGATGTCGAAGGACTGATAGTTGCCGCAGTGCATGCCGTTCTGCACGGTGCACAAGATCGTTTGCACCCCGCCCGCGCACATGCCGTAGGCGTCGCACGCCGCGTTGTCGGCGAGCGGAGCCGCGTCGCCCGTGCACATGTTGATGCCCTTCCACTCCGAGAAATTTTCTTCGGCGCCGGGGAACATCGTGCCGCGGGGGCCGCTGCCGCCGTCGTAGGGCACTTCGGCGTCACTCGTGCCCCGGAATTGCATTTCCGAAATCGGGCGCGCGGGCGTGCAGCTGCCGCAGGACGGATTGGCGGTCGCGCCGGTGACGCAGTCGAAATCCACGGGCGCGACGGCGGCGATCACGTCGGCCGCGTCGCACGCCACCTTGTAGGCCATGCCGCCGCCGTTCGAGCAACCCGTGGCGTACACGCGCTTGGGGTCGATGCACGCTTCCTTTTCGAGCGTCGTGACGATCGCCTTGGTGAACCCGACGTCGTCCACGTCTTGGCTCTGCGCGGTGCTGCAGCAGCGCCCGACGTTCCACGAATTGCCGACGCCGTCCGGCCAAATCATGATGAAGCCCTGCTTGTCGGCGACGCTTCCCCAGTTCGTCGACCCCTTCCAGCTCGCGCCCGTGCCGCCGAGCGGATGGAAATCGATGACGACGGGGACGGGCGTCTTGCCGTCATAACCCGGAGGGATGTGCCGAACGAACGTTCGCGCCATGCCGCCGACCATGATCGACTCCGACATTTCACCGGGCGTCGCCGTCGCCGTGCTCGGACACGTCGCGGCGCCGCCCGCCGTGCCGCTCGCGCCCGCCGTGCCGCTCGCGCCCGCTGCCGCCGACGCGCCGGCGGTGCCCGGACTGCCGCCGCTCGTGCCGCCCGCGCCCGCGCTCGCGGGTGCGCCGCCCGTGACCGCTTCGCTCGTGCCGCTGGCACCGCCGGTACCGCTCATGGGTGCGCCGCCGCTCGACGCGGCCCTTCCGGACGCACCCGCGACGGCCGTGGTTCCGCCTTGCGCGGCCGCGCCGCCGCCCTGACCGGTCATCCCGGCTCCGGACCGCGCGTTCGTGCCGCCGCTACCCGCGGACGTGCCGAGAGCTCCGGCGGTCGCCGCGCCTCCGCTCGAGCCCTTCTGCGCACCGGTGCTCGAACCGCAGGCGAGCGGCCAAAGCGCGAACAGCGCGGGCGACAGCACGCCCACGCTCGTGGACCAACCGCGGTGCTTCACAGGTACGAGACCCACCGCGTCTATGCGCGAAACGCCCACCATCGATCCCGGAAAACACCGCGCGCGTCGCGCCGCGAAACGTGCAGTGTCCCGAAAGAAG
>DATJXW010000310.1:0-7057 GCA_035499895.1 Polyangiaceae bacterium
GGAGACTCTGCCTCAGCACCGCGGGTCGTTCGGCGGGCTCGGCGGTCGCGACGGCGCGACTCACGCCCTGAATGCCCGTCGCGATGATCGGGTTATAAACGATGCTCGCGAGCGAGAGCGCGCTCGCGAGAGCGCCGTAGCCGTCGAGACCGAGCAGTCGCGGCAGCGCGAGCTGGTGCACGGTGCCCGCGACGATGAAGTAGATCTTGGCGCTCGCGAGGGCGAGCCCGCTTCTGCCCGCTTCGCGTGACGCGTCGGGCGCTTTGGATTCGGCGGGGGTTTCAGCGAGCGAGCGAGAGAGCGGCGTCAAAACGGCTGCGAGCAAAATGCCTGGACCCTTGGAAAAAGGCACCCTACCGTGCTTTTTCCAAGCAACACCGAGGTGGCGCCTTGAACCGAGTTCACTACATGGCAGGCGGAGGCTACGGACCACCTGGAGGCGGCGGAGGCGGATGGGGCCCGCCACCCGGCGGCGGCGCTCCACCTGGTGGTGGCAATCCACCGGGCGGTGGCGGTTACGGACCACCCCCCGGCGGCGGCAACCCGCCGGGTGGCGGAGGTTACGGCCCTCCGGGCGGCGGCAATCCACCCGGCGGCGGCGGTTACGGACCACCTCCGGGCGGTGCACCCCCCGGCGGCGGCGGTTACGGACCACCCCCCGGCGGCGCACCCCCCGGCGGCGGCGGTTACGGACCACCCCCAGGCGGCGCACCCCCCGGTGGCGGCGGTTACGGACCACCGCCCGGCGGCAATCCCCCCGGCGGCGGCGGTTATGGACCTCCCGGGGGCGGCAACCCACCGGGCGGCGGCGGTTGGGGCCCGCCCGGCGGCGGTCCACCAGGTGGCGGAGGATGGGGTCCCCCCGGCGGAGGACCTCCCGGCGGGTACGGACCTCCCGGCGGCATGCCCCCAGGTGGCGGCTATCCGCCCGGCGGTTACGGACCGCCCGGCGGTTATCCACCCGGCGGCTACGGCCCTCCCGGCTACGGCCCTCCCGGCGGCATGGGCGGCGGCTTCACGCCACCCCCCGGTGGCTACGGACCGCCTGGTGCGATCGTGCCCGGCGCCGGCGCCGGCCCCGCGTGGACTCCGCTCGAAGCGATTGGCTTCGGTTGGAACGTCGTGATGAAGCACTACGCGGCCATCGCGCTGCCGATCGTGGTCGGCATGCTCATCTACGCGATACCGACGGACTCGGCGTACTTCGGCGGCGCGTTCGCCATCGGCATGTTCGACAATCCGCCGTCCGTCGCGCGTGACGCAATACCGCTCATGAGCGGTGCTCTCGCGAGCGGCGTGCTCGTCGTCGCCCTGCTCATCGGCAGCTTCATTTTCGCCGGGATGTTGAGCCTCGCGCTCAAAGCGGCACGCGGTCAGCCCACGTCGTTCGGCGACGTGTTCGCCGGGGGCCCCTTGTTCGTCCAGTTCTTCGTCGGGTCCCTGTTGTTCGGGATCGCCTACACCCTCGGAGCGGTGCTCTGCATCGTGCCAGGGATCTTCGTCGCCATCGCCTTCTCGCTCTTCCCCTTCCTGATCATCGATCAAGGGCTTTCGGGCGTGGACGCGCTGAAGCAAAGCTGGGAGATGACGAAGGGCCACCGCCTGAACATTTTCTTGTTCTGGATCGTCGCGATGTTCGTCTACCTCCTCGGCAGCCTCGCGTGCGGCCTCGGCGCGCTCTTCATTTCCGCGCCCGTCATCTACGTCGCGATGGCGTGGGTTTACCTGCGCATCAAGGGCGAAGCCGTACCTCAGCCGGCGTGATTTCTCGGCCTGACGTTGCGGCAACGGCGCGACGCGGGCAGGAGCGCTCCTGCGCTGAGGTAGGACTCGGCCCTGAGGCCGCTTAAGTGTCGCGCGGGAACGCCGTCCATGAGATCGGCAGGGCTCTCACTCTGCTCTCTCGCCATGACGGCTCTTCTCGCTTCCCCGCATCCGGACGATTCACCGCGAGTGGGTGTTTTTCCGGCGGCGACGAGCGCGCGCCCGACGATCGCGATTCGCGGGCGAATCGTGCTGGCGGACGACGATCCGGACCTTTTGCGCGCCCTCTCGCGCACGCTCGAACGCGCCGGCCACGACGTGGTGCGCATGTCGGACGGTCACCGCACGTGTGAGCACCTGGCGGGCCTCGACCCGCGCGACGTGGACGTGGTGCTCACCGACATCTCGATGCCCGGCTGCGACGGACTCGAAGTCATGCGCGCCGCCCACAAGCTCGACCCCGACTTGCCGGTGCTGTTCATGACCGGCATGCCGACCGTCGAGACGGCCGTGCAGGCGCTCGAGTTCGGCGCGTACCGCTACCTCTTGAAGCCGGTCGATCCGGAAGTGCTCTTGCAAGCCGTCGCGCAAGCCGTCGAAGTGCGCCACAGCGTGCGCGCGCTCTTGCCCGACACGCGCCCGGGCCTCTCGCCGCCGAGCTCGCGCGTGCGCGCCGAGCTCTCCGGTCGCTTCGATTCCGCGCTCGATCACCTGTGGATGGCGTTTCAGCCCATCGTCTCGTGGAGCGAGCGGCGCGTGCTCGCCTTCGAAGCGCTCGTTCGCACCGACGAACCGAGCCTCGCGCGCCCCGACCACCTCTTCAACGCCGCCGAACAGCTCCACCGCGTGCAGGAGCTCGGCCGCACCATTCGCCGCGCCGTCGCGCAGGCAGCCGTGCGCGCGCCGGGCGACGCGCTCATCTTCGTGAACCTCCACGCGAGCGACCTCATGGACGAGGAGCTCTTCGACGCCGCCGCGCCGCTCGCGCCGTTCGCCGCGCGCATCGTCTTCGAAATCACCGAGCGCGCCTCGCTCGAAAAAATCAAAGACATCCAGGAGCGCATGGCGCAGCTCCGGAGCCGCGGCTACCGCATCGCGGTGGACGACCTCGGCGCCGGCTACGCCGGTCTCTCGAGCCTCGCGAGCCTCCAGCCCGAAGTCGTCAAGCTCGACATGTCCCTCGTTCGCGGTGTCGACCAGCAACCGATCAAACAGCGCCTCGTCGCCTCCCTCCAAACGCTCGGCGGCCCGCTCGGCATCCGCGTCGTCGCCGAGGGCGTCGAGACGGCGGCCGAACGTGACACCCTCGTGAGCATCGGCTGCGACCTCTTCCAGGGCTACCTCTTCGCCAAGCCGGCCCGCGCGTTCCCGCAAGTCAACTGGTGACCCCACCGCGAACGCCCGCGCACAGTGCCGCGGCGCGAACCCGTGAGCCCTCCGGCCGGCCCCTGTAGCGATGCGAACCTTCTTGACCAGCGAACGCCGGCGGGTACTCTTCGCGCCCATTCCAGCGTAGCTCAGTCGGTAGAGCAGGCGGCTGTTAACCGCCGGGTCCCTGGTTCGAGTCCAGGCGCTGGAGCCGGAGACAACAAGCCGATTCGCAGCCTGAAACGGCTGCAAGAGCGATCGGCGAACGTGGTCATAAATCCCGGCAAGTGGTGGCAAATGGGGGTGGGTTTGCCCCCGCGCTGCCCCCATTATCTCGAGCGCCGAGGGCACTTGCGTTTTTCGCAAGTTGAAACATAATGTTTCTGCGACCCCCGCCGAGGCGCTGAACATCGCCAAAGCGGCGGCCATCGCCAACCGCTTGAGATTCACCCGCCATGCCCCCGAAAGGATGCAGGAGCGCAGCGCGACGCAACGCCGACGTGCTGCAAGCGGTCCGGACGGCGGACGTGGCGGTCCCTTCTGACGACGGCCCCAACCGTTGGCTGCTTTGCGGTGGCGGCGACATCGACGACTGCGAGCTTCGAGTCGTCGTGGCCATCGACGACGGCGGCGTCGTCACCGTGACCGTTGTGACTGTTTTTAGTCCGTAAACCAAAGCCAGCGCGGCGGCTACGGAAGCCGCGAACGGCCCAAAGGAGATTGCTCCCAATGAAATGCGCGAATTGCGGCCAGCAGACGCTGTTGCGCGGGTATAAGCACCTGACACAGGTCGGGGGCTACACGGTGACCGATGCGACGGGCATGGTCGAAACTTGTCCGGAGTGCGGTGAAGTCTCGCTCAGCAGTGACGAACTCGGCGGCTACGAGCGTCGCGCGGCGTGTCTCATTCTGTCGGAAGGTGCGCGGGTCAACGGCGAGGTGCTCAAGTTCGCCCGGAAGGCGCTGGGTCTCCGTCAGCGCGATCTGGCCGCGATCCTTCGGCGGAACGAGCAGCAGATTTCTCGCGACGAACACGCGGACGATCTGCCGATGGATCTTCGTCTCGCGGTCGCGGAGCTACTCGAACGCATGGAACGTGGCGAGAGCTTGGATCGTATCGGCGCGAGCACTGAGAACACTCTCGAGATTCGCAGAGCATCCTCGGCGGCTTGAAACGTTACGTTTCAAAGTCTTCGTACACGTATAACCATTCGAGGCGTTCGAGCGCGGGAGCATCATCTGATCACTTGGCGCTTCAAATACGGCAACGCGTCGAGCTAGGCACTCAGGACAGAGTGGAACGGCTCGCTACCGACGAACACGAACCCACGTCGTACACCCGGCTGCATCAGCAAGGCGGGATTTCGCTCGGCGAAGGCGGCGACGGGTCGGCCATGGGGACCGGCGCGTTCACGGAGAGCGCGACCATGGCGGTTGTTTCAAGAGAGAGCTCGTGCGCTACATCCCGTCTTGCGCCGCGCTTCGCAGTGCCTTCTCGAGGGTGTTCACGAGAGTGCGGTCGAGGTCTTTCGCCTTGAGGCGCACGCCGTCCCAGCGGCCTTCGGCGACGCGGGACCACGACCAGGTGCCGGCTTCGCGCGCGGAGACGGCGACGACACCGCGAAAGCCCGGGTCGACCCGATACTGGGTTCCGCTGACTTCGAGCTCCACGACGGGCGAGCCGTCGTAGTCGATCGAGGATTCGGCATTTTCTGAGGATGAGTTGGCCATGGGGGTACCTGCTCATCCGTACAGTATCAGGGGGCGACGCTCGACGCCAGCTCATTTTCGAGCGGCGTTACTCGCGGCGCTGACGCTCGGGACGCTCAGAAGGTGAGCTCGACGTCCGCCGAGCCCGACGGTGGATTCTCGAGGGTCGCGCTGATGCTGCCGCTCACCGTGTAGAAGGTCGTGCCGCCGAGCGTGAACGGGCCGTCGATGGTGTCGAACTCGACTTTGATGGAGCCGATGCCGACGGTGCCGCTGTAGGCGGTCGCGGCGTAGGCGTCGGTGCCTTCGTTCCACGTCGAGTCGAAGAGCGTGTAGTCGCTGCTCGCGAACGTGTACGTCGTGGCGGTCGGCACGTCGGTGAATTCGAGCGTGAGGGTGAGGCCGTCGTTGTTGGCGTCCTTACCTTGCACGCCGAGCGTCATCTGCGTCTGTCCCGAGCCCGCGATCTGCGAGACGCTGAGCCCGCAGCTCGTGAGTTTGTTCACGCCGCCGGTCGCGACGGTCCCCATGCAGCCGACGTTCGGCGACGGCGTGCCGCCTTTGCTGCCGCCGGTGCCGCTCGTGCCGCTCGTGCCGCCCGTCGTGTCACCGCCCGTGCCGCCGGTGCCTCCGGTGACGTCGCCGCCCGTGCCGCCCGTCGTGTCACCGCCCGTGCCGCCACCACCGGTGCCTCCGGTGACGTCGCCGCCCGTGCCGCCCGTGAAGTCGCCCTCGGGGCCGCCTGCTTCGCCGCTGCTCCCGCCGCTCGCCGAGCTCCCGCCGCTCGTGTCGGTGCTGCCCGCTTCGCCGCTCGAGCCGCCGGAGACGGCGCCGCTGCCGCCCGTGCCGCCGTCGCCCGACGTTCCCGCGCTCCCACTCGAAGTGCCGGCACTCCCGGAACTACCGCCGTTCGAGGGTGACGATCCATTCGAGCAGCCCACGAAAAGGGCGACCGTGATCGCGAACGTAGAGACCAACGAAGTGGGGGAGAGACGCGTCAAAGTGAAAGCTCCGGGTGAGGGCGAGCACACGCTCGGCCACTCTCTAACTTACAGGTTTGTCCCCTAGCGGGGCAAGAGCTCAGGCCGTCGGCCGCGCTCCTTCAAACGGCACTTCGACGCGGGCGTGAATAGATGCGACCGAGTCGTCCGTCTAACGCTCGCCCGCGCCCTCCGCCTTCACGGCTCGATGTCCCGGATGCGTCGTGATCGCGACTTCGCCCGTTTCGATCCACGACTTCAGGTTCGAGAGGATGCGCGGCCAGCCGCCGGAGACGGCGACGATGAAGTTCGAATCGGGGCGCTCGATTTCGTGAGTGATGGTGAGCTTCACGGAGCTGTCGATGGGTTCGAGTTCGATGGTGCAGCGACTCACGCCCTCGGCTTTGAGCTCCGGGTTCCATTCGTTTTGCCAGCGGATGACCATGCGCCGCGGCGGGTCGATTTCGATGATTTCGCCGCTGTCGGTCAGGCTGCCGTCGGCGCGCACCATCTTCCACGCCGAGCCTTTTTGCCAGGCGCAGTCGACGGTGGTGCCGAACCAATATTGATGGATGAAGCGCGGGTCGGTGAGCGCTTCCCACAACTTGGCCGGCGTCGTGCGGATGTAGGTGACGTAGACGAAGTGACTGCGGTCGGCTCGGGTCATGACGATCTCCGTGGTCGGGGTGGCGGTGAGTCCTCGCCGTCGTGTTCGAGGCGATGCTTCAAGTCGTGCAGTGCTTTGAGGCGCGGCCGCTCGAACTTGCGGATCCAGCGCTCGTAGATTTCCTGAAGCGGCACGGGGTTCAGAAAGTGGAGTTTTTCGCGGCCGCGCCACGTCACGGCGACGAGGTTCGCCGCCTCGAGCACGGCGAGATGCTGCGTGACGCCCTGCCGCGTCATGTCCAAATGCCGGCAGAGCTCGCTCAACGTCTGGCCGTCGTGAGCGTGCAAGCGATCCAAAAGCTTGCGCCGGCCGGCGTCGGCCAGCGCCTTGAACAGCGGATCGGCGTCACTCACGGCTCGGACAATAGGCAAGTAAACACTTGCCTGTCAAGCCGCGCGAACGGCCCCCCTCCGGCGCGCGCCTTCGAGCGTTACTTCTTCGCCTTGCCCTTCGGCGGTTTGATGCCGCCCTTCGGACGCTGGTCGGGGACCAAATCCATGTTCGACCAGTAGTATTCGTTCTCGGTGCCGGCGTCGTTCGCGAACCCGACGCCCTTGGCTTCGGCTTC
>DATJXW010000311.1:0-7367 GCA_035499895.1 Polyangiaceae bacterium
CCGCTCGGTAAGCAGGACTACGACCACATCGTTCAGATCATCGACCGCTGGTGGGGCGGTCCAACGACGGCGCTGGCGCACCCGATCTTTTTCTACGAGCTCGGGTCGATGGCGCGCGTCGTGGAACACGACGGCATTCTCGTCGGCTTCTTGCTCGGCTTCGTCGCGCCGGGGCCGCCGAAGACCGGTTACGTGCACCTCGTCGGCATTCATCCCGACTACCGGCGGCGCGGCGTCGGCAAGGTGCTCTACCAAACGTTCGAAGAGGACTCGCGCGCGGCCGGCTGCACGCGCCTCAAAGCGATCACGACCGTCGGCAACGAGGGGTCCATCGCGTTCCACAAAGCGACGGGCTGGAGCGTGACGTACGTCGAGGACTACGCGGGGCCTGCGCGTCCGCGCATCGTGTTCCACAAGAATCTGTGAGCGTCGATCCGCGGCAGTCGAGCTCCGACCCCGTCCACCGGGCGCGCGAGCTACTGACCGTCGCACTCGCCGCGCTGCAGCAAATTCCCGCGCGTGACGCGGACCTGGCGAGCGTGCTCGACCACGTCGCGGCGGCGAGCAGCGCGCTTTACGCGGCCGAAGCCGAGCTCGTCACCGAGACGGAAGCGCTCGCGGCGCTGCGTGAAGCGCTCGACGAGCTCACCCGCGCCCTCGATCTGGTGCACGCCCGGACGACGTTCGCGCCCGGCCTCGACACGATCGCCGCGTCCGTCGCGCAAGCGCTCGCGCTCCTCTACCCGCGCGTCCGCAGCAAGGAGCGCCAGCAACGCACGGTGCCGCCCGGCGCGTCGCTGCGTCCGCCGCTCCCCGGCGACGGACGGCGCTTCTCGGAAGAGCAAACCCACGCCGGGCGCGCCGCGAACGAGCACGGCGCCTCGCCCTTCACCGAGCAGCGCGTCGCGGGTCAGCGTGTGACGGTGGTCGTCGATGTCGGCGTGTTGAGTGCTTCGAATTTTTACGTGGGCATGACGGCCGACGTGTCGGCGGGCGGCGTCTTCGTGAGCACGAGCGCTCCGCTCGCCGTCGGCACCGAAGTGGCCTTGTTTTTCACGCTCGGCAGCGACGAGACGCTCACGGCGGAGGGCGTCGTCCGCTGGACGCGCAGCGACGAGCCGGCGGGTATGGGGGTCGCGTTCACCGGTTTGGCGTCGCGGGATCGACGCGCCATCGCGGATTATTGCGCAAACCGGCCGCCGCTTTTTCACGACTGAGGGTGAGCCTCGGCGCGTGCGACGCACCCTTCGTGGTCGCGCGATCATGCTACGGTGGCGCCGCCATGGCGGACTCCGCCGAAATCGCACCCAGCGATCTGCGCAACATCGGCCTCTTCGGCGCGTTGAGCGACGAGGTGCTCGTGTTTCTCGCGGGCATGCTCACGGTGGTCAAGCCGACCATCGGCGAGACGATCTTCCGCGAGGGCGACGAAGCGAACGCCATGTACGTCGTGCTCTCGGGCGAGATGGAGGTCACGAAGAAGAGTCGCGGCGCGGTCGATGCGCGCGTCGCGGTGCTCGGCCCCGGCGATTGGTTCGGCGAGATGAGCATCGTCGACATTCAGCCGCGCTCGGCCACCGTGCGAGCGCTCGCGCCGGGTCGCTTGATCCGCGTGAGCGCCGCGGACCTCGACTCGCTCTACCGTCACGACGTGCGCTCCTACGCGATCATCGTGTTGAACCTCGCGCGTGAGCTCAGTCGCCGGCTGCGCGTCGCGGACGGAATCCTCGCGGATCTGATCGCGAACGTGATGGACAGCTACCTCGCGAAAAAGCCGGTCGCAGGCTAAAAGCCCGTGCAACAGGCGCCGCGGCCGGAGCTCCCCGCGCCCGCGTGTTCTTCGCGTCCCGCCATGCCGGCGAAGCCCGATTCGCCGCGCCCGCCCGCGCCCGACGAGCCGCTCGTGCCCGCACCACCGCTCGTGCCCGCACCACCGCTCGTGCCGGCGCTGCCGCTCGTGCCCGCACCACCGCTCGTGCCGGCGCGACCCGGGTTTGCTCCGCCGGTGCTGTCGCCGAAGCCGCCTCCGTTGATCGCGCCGTAGCCGCCGAACCCGGACGCTTCGCCGCCGCGACCGCTCGGTGACCCGGCTTGCGACATGGTCATCGAGCCTCCGGTCGACGTCGTGCCGCCGACGCTCGCACTGGTCGTGCCGCCGGCGCTCGTTCCGCCGCTGCTGCTCGCCGCGCCGGTTCCGGTCTCGGCGACCGTGCCGCTCGTCCCGCCGTTGTTGTCGTTGGTGGGCGCAGTGCCCCCGCTGCCGGGCGTGCCCATCGGGCTCGAGCCGGAGTTGCTCACCTTGTCACCGCCGCCCGGGAGCTCGGGAAATGGGTTGAGGAAGCATCCAGCCGGCGAGGCTGCCGCGAAAAGCAGCAAGAGGGCCAGAGTCCGGCGCATGCTCTGTGCCAATTGGAGCATTTTCCGGGCCACGAGCCGAGCATTAAATATGCCGTAGTCTCGCATCTTCGCGCGGTGCGCGCTGGCACAGAACGGCACAAAGCCGGCGCTGGGCGTCCATCCGCCCGAGCTCAGTGGGGGCGGAGCTTATTTTCGGCGCAGGCGGCGTGCGCGGGCGAGGAGTGCGAGGGCGGCGCGCGTGTCCGGCACCGGCTGCGCGAGACCGGCGCGCGCCGTCTCGAGCTCGCGTCCGAGTGCGGCGAGGGCGTCGGCCACGTCGCGCGCGTTGGTGCTGAGGATGTCGCCCCACATCTCTTCGGGGCCGCCGGCGACGCGCGTCGCACCGTCGAAGGCGGGGCCCGCCGTCACTTGCGCCTCGGTCTCGAGCGCCACGGCCGCGAGCGCGCTCGCGACGAGCTGGGTCGCGTGGCTCGTGAGAGCCACCGCGCGGTCATGCGCCGCGGCCTCGATTCGAAACGGCTCCGCCCCGAGTCGCCGGACGAGCGTCTCCACCTCGGCAAGCGCGTCGGCGTCGCTGCCCTCCGGACAAATCAGCCAGCGCCGGCCGCGAAAGAGTCCGGCCTGAGCATGCTCGATGCCGCCCTCGGGCGCGCCCGCCATAGGATGCCCGAGCACGAAGCGCCCGCGACGCGGCGAGCCGGCCGCCGCGTCCGCGATGGCGCGCTTGGTCGAGCCGCAATCGGTGACGAGGCGCGCGGATTCGAGCACGCGCGGCAGGAGCGTCACGATGCGCCGAACCGGCGCCGCGAGCAGCGTGAGATCGGCCCCCCGCGCGGCCTCGCTCAAGCGAGCCTCGTCAGTCACGGGGATCAAGACGTGCGCCGCGCGGCGCGCAGCCGGCCGGTCGAGCACCTCGGGCAGATCGACCGCCGTCACCTCGACGCTCGGCTCGACCTCGCGCAGCGAGAGCGCGAACGAGCCGCCGAGCAAGCCGAGGCCGACGATCGTGACCTTCATCCGCGCACCGCTCCGGCGACCGCGCGCACGCGCTCGGCGAGAGCGACGGCGTCCGACCAGGCGAGCGTCGCCGGAACGCGCGGGATGGCGCCTTCGCGCCCAACCCACACGCGGAGCACGATGCCGTCGGCGCCGGCTGCAATCGCGGCGCACGCGACGGGCGCCGAGTAGCGCACGCGCTCGGCGATGATCGGGACGTCGACCACGATGGGAAGGTGCGTGCGTTGCTTGGCGCGAGCGATGGCGGCAACCTCGAGCGTGCGCGCGCCGCTCGGGTATTCGCCACCCTGTTCGAGCAGGACGACCTGGCACTCACCGCGCTCGAGCTCGCGCTCGGCCGCTCCGATCCACGCATTGGCGCCCGCACTCGGCGGCCTTGCGATGAAGCGCACCGGATAGTGCGGCGAGGTCGGCTGCTCGTGGAGCGACAGGCACGCGAGCGAGCCGACCGCGTCCGGGGCGAGGTACGAGCGCGTGATCGCCGCGTCGAAAGGGCGTCCCGCGGCGACGGCGTAGGGCAACTCGGTCGAAGGCGGCCCGGAGCCGTCCTCGTCGAGCGGCGAGGGGCGCGAGCCGAGCTCGCGGCGCGGCGTCGGTCCGACGGGCTCGATGGCGATCCAAGGTCGCTCACCGCCGATGAGCCCCCACGCGCCCTCGACGACGGTGCTCCGCTGCCGGAACCGGCGCGACGCGAGGCGGAACGGCTCCGTCACGCGCACGACTTGCGAGACACCGTCGAGCTCGCGAACGACCGCGGCGTCGTTCTCCGTCACGTCGCCGACGATGCCGAGCGTCGTGCGCTTCGCGCCGCTCGAGCGGTGCACGTCGAACCCCGCGCTCACGAGAAACGCGATCACGTTCTCGATCGCGGCCTCGTTCACCCCAGCTTCCATCACGACGATCATCGGTCCTCGGAGCGCCTTCGGCGGGCTAAATCCCGCTTGGGGAAGCTAGACACCGCTTTCACTCTGCCACAACGGCTCGGGCGGCGCCGACGCGTGGCGGGGCTCCCCGGCTCGTGACGCGCGGCCTCGTCTTGCCGGCGTGTGCGCGGCGAATTCGGCGGTTTTTTAGGGCGTCCCCTTGCGGATGAACGCAAACCGAGGCAACCACACCGTCGCCCTGCTCTTGGCCGGGCTCGCGGCCTGCTCGGCCAAGCATGCTCCGCCCCGCCACCGCCACCACAGCCCGTCGTGAGGACGGCGCCGCCGGTAACCCCACCGCTGGGCGCAACGGCCGAACCGAGCTGCCCGCCAGCGCGACCATCGCGCGAACGGCGTACGGCCGGGCCCACGGAAAGGACGTCTTCTTGTTCACGCTGACGAACGTTCACGGACTCAAAGCCAAGATCACGAACTTTGGCGCCACGCTCACGTCGCTCGAAGTGCCGGACCGCGACGGGAAGCTCGCCGACGTGGTGCTCGGCTTGGACGACGTCGCGAGCTACGAACGCGGCACGGCGTTCCTCGGCGCGACGGTGGGTCGCGTCGCGAATCGCATCCGCGACGCGAAGTTTTCGCTCGAAGGCAAGGAATACCGCGTCGCGGCGAACGACCCGCCGCATCACCTGCACGGCGGCCCGCAGGGCTTTTACAAGGTGGTTTGGGACGCGAGGTCCGTCGAGACGCCCGCCGGTCCGTCGCTCGAGCTCACGTACGTATCGAAGGACGGCGAGGAGGGTTACCCGGGCACGCTCACCGCGAAGGCGACATACACGCTGACGAACGCGAACGAGCTCCAGGTCGAGATGACGGCGACGACCGATCGCACGACGCTCGTGAACCTCGCGCACCATTCGTATTGGAACCTCGGCGGGTACGACGCCGAGCCCATCACCGAGCACGAGCTCACGCTGTTCGCGGACGCGTACACGCCGGGCGATCCGGTCGTGCCGACCGGCGCCGTCGTGCCCGTGAAAGGCACGCCGTTCGACTTCACCACGGCGAAGCCGATCGGGCGCGATCTCGAGAAGGCCGGCGGCAAACCCGTCGGCTACGACACGAACTTCGTCGTGAACGGCGAGCCGTCCACGCTGCGCCCGGTCGCGAAGCTCCGCGACCCCCGCTCGGGCCGCGTGCTGTGGCTCGAGGCAAACCAACCGGGCGTGCAGTTTTACTCGGGGAACTTCCTCGACGGGTCGATTCACGGCAAGGGCACGAGCTACGCGCATCGCACCGGGCTCTGCCTCGAAACACAGATGTTCCCGAACGCGATCAACGTGCCCGCATGGCGCGACCAAGTCATCTTGAAGCCGGGCCAAATGTACCGGCACTTCATGGTGCATCGCTTCGGCGTGGAATAGATGAACGCGGCGCCGCTCGGCTTCGGTGTGGTCGGTACCGGCGCGATCGCGACCGACTTCGTGCGCGCGCTCGCGCACGCCAAGCGGAGCCGCGTCCTCGGCGTGTGCGGCTCGACGCCGGACAAGGCGCGCGCGTTCGCGAAGGAGCACGGCTTGCCGCTCGCGGAGCCCTCGCTCGACGCGCTCGTGCAGCGGCCGGAAATTCAGGCGATTTACGTCGCGACGCCTCACTCGCTGCACGAGCCCCACGCGACGCTCGCCATCGAAGCCGGCAAGCACGTGCTCTGCGAGAAGCCGCTCGCGGTCGATGCGGCGGCGGCGGAGCGCGTGATCGAAGCCGCCCGTCGCCGGGGCACCTTCTTGATGGAAGCGCTCATGTATCGCTGCCATCCGCTGATGCAGGCGCTCGTGAAAGAGCTCCGCGCCGGCACCATCGGGCAGGTGAGTCACGTGCGGGCCGATTTCGGGTTTCGCACGCGGCGTCTTCCCGACTCGCGGCTGTTCAATCCCGCGCTCGGCGGAGGCGCGATCCTGGACGTCGGGTGTTATCCGCTGTCACTCGTGCGGTTGATTGCCGGCGTGATCTCGGGCGGCGAAATCGCGGAGCCGGAGACGCTGCGCGGGACGGGCTTCGTCGGACCGACGGGAGTCGAGGAAGTGGCGAGCGCGTCCCTGCGGTTCGCGTCGGGGATGACGGCCGAGGTCGCGTGCGCGCTGCGTCAAGAGCTCGGACCGCGAGTCGTCATTTTCGGCGAGCACGGCCGTTTGATTCTGCCCGACCCGTGGCTGCCCACGGGCGAACGGCAAGGGCGCGCCACGACGCTCGTCGTGCACCTCGAGAATCGCCCGCCGCAGGGCATCGAAGTTCGCGCGCCCTCGCCGAGCTACGCCCTCGAAGCCGACCTCGTCGCCGAAACGTTGCCCGCGCAGGAGGCTCCGTGGCCGGCGATGAGCTGGGCGGACTCGCTCGGCAACATGCGCGCGCTCGACGCCTGGCGCGCGGCCGCGCTCACTTCGACTCGATGATTCTCGGTCTCCGGCGCGGCGGACGACGCCGGCCGAGCGGCGCCGCTAGCCGCGGAAGTAGAGGTACGCGAAGAGAATCGCGCAGAGGACGAACACCGACGCGATGACGTCACGCTGATCCCAGCCCGCGCGCGTCCGGGCCCGATCCTCCGCCGACGCGGTCGCGAAGGTCAGGCCACCGAGCTGCCGGTCGTCGGGCGCCTGGCCCATGTAGCTCACCCCCACCATCACGATGGCGGAGACGAGCGTGATCAGCATGCTGAAGTACTGGAAGTTGATGTTGTTGACGATCCAGAAGAACGAGCCCTTGTCGTAGGGCTTGCCCATGAGCGTCACCGGCGTGTCCACCGCCATGCGGAAAACACCGACGAGGAAGCCGACGATCATCGCCCACAGACACCCCTTGGCTGTGAGGCGCTTGTTGAACACGCCGAAGAAGAACACCACGAAGATCGGAGGCGCGAGGTATCCCTGGATCGTCTGGAGGTAGTTGTAGAGACCGTGCGCGCCCTGAATGACCGGGATCCAGGCGAGGGCGACGAGAACCATCACGCCCGTCGCGATGCGGCCGGTCCGCACGATTTCGTGCTGCGACGCGTGCGGCTTGACCTTCGCGTACAAATCCACCGTGAACAGCGTCGAGCACGCGTTGAACACGCCCGCC
>DATJXW010000312.1:0-3624 GCA_035499895.1 Polyangiaceae bacterium
CGGCAGCCGCGAGCGCTTCGAGCTGGACCGCTAGGCGCCGCGTCATCGCCGCCGCGCCGGCCCACGCGAGCGAGCCCGGTTTCTGCTAGAAGTACCGGACGATGAAAGGCTACCGCAGTCGCACCTCGACGCAGGGCAGGAACATGGCCGGAGCCCGCGCCCTCTGGCGCGCGACCGGGATGACCGACCGGGACTTCGAAAAGCCCATCATCGCCATCGCCAACAGCTTCACCCAGTTCGTCCCCGGCCACGTCCACCTCCACGACGTCGGGCAGCGCGTGAAGAAGGTCGTCGACGCCGCGGGCGGGTGGGGCGTCGAGTTCAACACCATCGCCGTCGACGACGGCATCGCCATGGGCCACGGCGGCATGCTCTATTCGCTGCCCTCGCGCGACCTCATCGCCGACAGCGTCGAGTACATGGTGAACGCGCACGCGGCCGACGCGCTCGTGTGCATCTCGAACTGCGACAAGATCACGCCCGGCATGTTGATGGCGGCGATGCGCCTCAACATCCCGACGATTTTCGTCTCGGGCGGCCCGATGGAAGCCGGCAAGATCGTCGGCACCCACGACCGCGACGGCAAGGCGCTCGTGCGCAAGCTCGATCTCATCGATTCGATGATCGCCGCCGGCGACAGCAAGGTGAGCGACGAAGAGCTCGCCAACATGGAGCGCTCCGCGTGCCCGACCTGCGGCTCCTGCTCCGGCATGTTCACCGCGAACAGCATGAACTGCTTGAACGAGGCGCTCGGCCTCGCGCTGCCCGGCAACGGCACGCTGCTCGCGACGCACGCGCGGCGCTGGGAGCTCTTCGCCGACGCGGCCGAGCGCATCGTGGGCATGGCGAAGCGCTACTGGATCGACGGCGACAAGGGCGTTTTGCCGCGCGGCATCGCGACTTACCAGGCGTTCGAGAACGCGATGGCGCTCGACATCGCGATGGGCGGCTCGACGAACACGGTGCTCCACATCCTCGCCATCGCGCACGAAGCGGGCGTCGAGTTCGAGATGAAGGACATCGACCGGCTTTCGCGACGCGTGCCGAACGTGTGCAAGGTCGCGCCGTCCTCGCACTATCACGTCGAGGACGTGCACCGCGCGGGGGGCATCATGAGCATCCTCGGCGAGCTCGACCGCGTCGGGCTGATTCACCGCGACGTGCGCACCGTGCACGCCGAGACGATGGGCGCGGCCATCGACCAAAACGACTTGCGCCGCACGACGGCGACGCCCGCGGCGAAGCAGCGCGCCCTGGCCGCGCCGGGCGGCGTGCCGACCAAAGTCGCGTTCTCGCAGGACAAGTACTTCGGCGACGCCGACGTCGACCGCGAACGCGGCTGCATTCGCGACGTCGAGCACGCCTACAGCAAGGACGGCGGGCTCGGCGTGCTCTACGGCAACCTCGCGGCCGACGGCTGCATCGTGAAGACGGCCGGCGTCGACGAGTCGATCTGGAAATTCGAGGGACCGGCGCGCGTCTTCCACTCGCAAGAAGCCGCGTGCGATGCGATCATGGCCGACAAGATCCGCGCGGGCGACGTGGTCGTCATCGTGTACGAAGGCCCGAAGGGCGGCCCCGGGATGCAGGAAATGCTGTATCCGACCTCGTTTTTGAAGGGGAAGGGGCTCGGCAAGGCGTGCGCGCTCGTGACGGACGGCCGCTTCAGCGGCGGCACCTCGGGCCTCAGCATCGGCCACGTGTCGCCCGAAGCGGGCGAGGGCGGCGCGATCGGCCTGGTCGAAGAGGGCGACCGTATTCGCATCGACATTCCGGCGCGCAGCATCGACGTGCTCGTCGACACGGCGACGCTCGAAGCGCGCCGCAAGGCGATGGAGGCGCGCGGCTCGGACGCATGGCGCCCGAATCGTGACCGGCAAGTGTCGCAAGCGCTCCGTGCCTACGCGCTCATGACGACGAGCGCGGCGCGCGGCGCCATCCGCGATATTTCGGAGCTCGAGCGCAAGCGCTGACGCGGGCCGCCAAGGAGCGTCACGCCGCCGGACCGCGCCGCAACGTGAGCGCGACACCTGCGAGCACGAAAACCGTCCCGGCGAGCGTGGTCAAGACGAACGGCTCGCTCCGGAGCGCGCGGCCGAGCAAGAGCGCGATCACGGGCGTCACGTAACTCACGAGACTCAGCCGATAGGCGGGGACCGTGCGCAAGAGCCACATGTACGCGCCGAACGTGATCACGCTGCCGAAAAGCGCGAGATAAAGCACGCTGAACAGCGCTCCGGGGGTTACGTGCACCGGGCTGCCGCGCTCGAACACCGCGGCGAGCGCGAGCAAGACGACGCCGCCGAGCAGCATCGCGTCACGATTCAGGAGCAGCGAGCTCGCGTCGGAAGCACGGTGCTTGATGAGCGTCGTCGAAAACGTGACGGAGAGCGGCGCGAGCAGGAGCAAGAGTCCCATCGTGACGGCGCGCTCGCCTCCGCGCGCGATGTCGGTGCCGAAGAGCGAGGCCACCCCGCCGAACGCGAGCACGAGGCCGAGCCATTGCCTGCCGTGCAGACGCTCCGCGCGCGTCACGAAGTGGCCGGTGAGCGCCATCATCAGGGGAAAGGTGGCCCAGAGCACGCTCACGAGCCCGGACGGAATCACCGTCTCGCACCAGTAGACGAGCGCGAAGTTACCGGCGAATTGACAGAGTCCGTGCGCGACCACGACGCCCGCCGGCGGCCGTGAGCCGCCTTCGCGCTCGCCGAACACGCGAGCGAACACCGCCATCACGAGCCCCGCGACCATGAAGCGCACGCCCGCGCCGAAGAGCGGCGGCAGGTCGTCGAGTCCGACACGGATCACGAGCCAGGTGCTGCCCCACACGGCCGAAATCATCCCCATCAAGCCGTAGACCAGCGCGGGACGAGGCGCGGTCGGAGTCGGGGCGACGGCTGACGCTCTCGTTGCTTCGGGCACGCTCACCCACGCTAGTACAGGAGCGTACCCGCGTGCGACAGTGCGCGTGAAGCATGCGCGCGACCTGGTCTGCGTTTCGGCAACTTTACATGTCGGTGGATCGCCGAGTCCTCGGCGCCGTGCGCATCGCCTACGGCCTCGTTCTCCTCTACGACCTCCTCCGCCGCGTGCGCGTGCTCGATCTCTACTATTCGAACGACGGCATCCTCGCGAATCACTATCTCCTGTTTCAGCCGCAAGATCGGCCGCAATTCTCCTGGCTCATGCCGTTTTCGACGGGCGGCGAGGTTCGCGTCGCCTTCCTCGGGCTCGGCGCGATTTACACGCTCTACACGCTCGGCCTCTTCACCCGCGTGATGCAGATCCTCGCCGTCTGCGCCGTCACGAGCCTGAACTCGCGAAACTTGTTCGCCGAGGACGGCGGCGTGTCCACGCTCATCAACCTCGGCCTCTGGAGCGCGTTCTTGCCGCTCGGTGATCGCTATTCGCTCGACGCGCTCGTCCGCGAGGCGCGCCTGCCGACGCTGCGCGCCCGCGTGGCGCTCCGGCGCCGGCTGCAAAAGCCCGTCGTTTCGCTGGCCGTCCTCGCGCTCACACTGCAGCTCATCGCGATTTATTGGCTGAACGCCGTGCAGAAGACGGGCGCGACCTGGCGCCAGGGCGAAGCCGTCCACTACGTGCTCTGGCAAAGCCGCATCTCGA
>DATJXW010000313.1:0-13987 GCA_035499895.1 Polyangiaceae bacterium
CGGGCCAAAGGTTCCCGTCGAGGTCACCGATCAGCGGCGCGGTCGGGCCCGGGCCGACCATGAACTCGGACGGCGCCGCGAACTTGCCGTGGCCGTCGCCGGTCAGCACGTCCACGCTCGGGATGTCGTTGGTCGTGACGAGAGCGGCCTGATCCGTCCGGTCGATCAGGAGCCCGAGCGCGCGCGGGTACGCGCTCGTGCCGTAGTTCGCCGGCGCCGAGAGGCCGCCCTTGCCGTCGCCGAGAAGAACGCTCACGGCGTCGTCGGTCTGTCCGTTCAGCGCCGCGACGTCGAGCGCGCCGTCGTGGTCGAAGTCGGCGAGAACGAGCGCCCAGGCGCCGCTCGCCGTCGCAAAGTCGTGGATCGGGCCGAAGGTGCCGTCGCCGTTGCCGTGCCGCACGAGGATCCACTCGGACCCTCCGATGCCGGCCGCGGAGGTGGCCTCGTCCGGGATGCCGTCGCCGTCGAAATCGCCGAGCCCGAGCAACGTGCCGCCGACCGTTTGCGAACTGGCGACCTCGGGCGCGAAGGTGCCGTCGCCGCGGCCGAGCAGTGCCGTGTCGGCCGACGTGGCGACGTCGGGCGATCCGTCCCGATTCAGATCGCCGAGCGCCGCCTTGCCGCCGCCGCAGATCGACGCGTGATAACTCGCGTCGGGCCTGAAGGTGCCGGCGCCCGTGCCCAAAAAGACGCTCACCTGGGTCGGATCGGCGACGCGATCGCACTCCATCGTGGCGATCAGATCGAGGTTCTCGTCTCCGTTCAGATCGTCGACTTCGAGGGACGCGGGCGTGGAGCCCTGGAGCTCGAGGTCCCCGAGCGATTCGAAGAGACCACCCCCGACCGCGACCAGCACCGTCACGACGCTCTGTTCGAGGAGCGCGGCATCGAGCCGCTTGTCGCCGTTGAAGTCGCCGAGCGCGATACCGCGCACGGTGCCGCCGTTTTGGATCCCCACGGTCACGCCCAACGAGCCGTCGCCGGTCCCGACGAGCATGTTCACGGCGCTCGGTTCGATGCCGTCGGTCTTCGCGACCATGACGTCGGGCCAGCCGTCGCCGTTCAAATCACCGACTGCCGTCGCGACCACGGGCATGTCGTCCCCCGTGCCGTAGTTCGTCGGCGGCGAGAACGTGCCGTCTCGGCGCCCGAGTAGCACCGAGATCGAAGCGCCCGCGCTGCTCGACGCGATGAGATCGAGATTGCCGTCGAGGTCGAGATCGCCCGCCGTGACGAGGCAGGGAACGTCGAGGTCCGGGGCGCCCGTCTGGTTCAGCCCCGTGAGGTACGTCACCCTGTCGGCGAGCGAACCGTCGCCGAGCCCGAGATACACGCTGACGTTGCCGCCCCGATCACCCGTGACGAGGTCGAGCTTCCCGTCGTGGTTGAAGTCGAAGAGGACGCCGCTGTCCGCGCTCGCGAACGTGAGCGTTCCCGGCGGCCCGTCGAACGCCGGCGTGAGCGACGGCTGGCAGACCACGGGTAGGTCGTCGGTCGCGCCCATGCCGCCGCCGGCGAGCGAACCGCCGGCACCACCCGTGTCACCCGAGCTCCCGGCGAGTCCGGCGCCGCGTCCCGCGAAGCCCGCTCCGCCGCCGTCGGTACCGCCGCCGCTACCCCCGCGCCCGCCGCCGTTCGCTCCGGAGTCGGCTCCGGCACCGCTCGGAGCCCCGCCGGTTCCCCCGCCGGCACCGGCGCCGGTGCGTCCGCCTTCCGCGAAGGCAGAAGCGCCGCCCGTGTCGACCGGCCCCGGCTCGAGCTCGCTGCGCCCGCAGCCAACGAGCACACCGGTCGCAGCGAGAGCGAGCGCGGCTCCGCGCACCGTGACGACCACCATCCGTCCGGTTTGGATCCGCGCTCGCGGCGCGTCAACCGAGCCGGGCGGAGCGCGGCGGGCCGGCGCTCGAGACCCGCGTCAGAGCCCGATGCCGATCACCGTGCGCACCCACACGTTGCCGAAGCTCTCCCCGGGCGCGAGCGTGTGGTTGCGATCGGTCGCGCGCACGTACACGCCGTTCGACCACCAAATGCGGCTGATTTGCCAGAGCAACGTCGGGCCGACGTAGACGTGCGGCCCGAGCTCGAACGTGCGCCGTTTGGGCGCGTTCACCTCCGGCCACTCGCCTTGCACCCACGTCTCGAGCCCCGGTTGAAGCTCGGGGATGGGGTCGAAGGTGACGCCCGCGGACGGATTGAGCACGAAGTCGCGCTTTTGCCCGCGGTAATAATATTCCTGCTCCGCCGACAGGTTCGCGATCAGGCGCACGAAACTGAAGCGGCGTTGCAGGAGGACCTTGCCCTCGAGCTCGAACTCCTGCTCGTTCTCGCTCGTCTCGCCGTAGAGGGACACGTCGACGGGCCAGGCTCCGGTCGGCGCGAGCCCCCAGCGCAAGCGTTGCTTGATGCCGTTGCCCTCGATGGCTTGCGGCACGCTCACGTACTGTTCCGGCGACGCGGTGGGCACGAGCGTCACGTACAAACCGAGCTCGAGCCGATCGCTGATGCCGGTCTCGTACTCGGTCGTGAACTCGGTGAGGCCGTACCAGATGGACTTGCCGGTATCGAGCGCACGCACGTGCGTCGGCGTCAGATCGACGAACTGTTCGATCTCGGACTCGCCCTTGCCGAGCTGCTCGTGCTGGTACGTGAACGGCAGCGGGCGCGGGTTTGCCGAGGCCGAACGGCTCGTGAAGAAGGTGGTGAGAGCCGCGAATGCCGCGGCGCGAACGAGAGTGAGAGTCTTCATGCCTTAGCTCAGAAATTCGCCAGATTGAGGGGAGTCGCGCACACGCCGTCGTTGCCGCATGCGAGGTGACAGGTGTTGCAACCGGCGCCTGCGTCGCCGCCGTAGGTGTCGCCGCTCGGCGGCCCGAAGCCGCTCCAGACGATGCTCACGCCGCCCGAGCCGTCGTCGAGGTTCTGGAGCTCGTACCATTCCCAACCCGGCAGGGCGGGATTGAAGCCGGCGCCGCGCTTCACCATCGCGAAGAGCTCGTGCGGGATCGTGCCGCCCGTCGCTTCCTTCACGATGATGGTGCCTTTGGGAAATTCGGTGAGCCCGCTCGGCGGGAGGCGATTGATGTACTCGATGACGGTGCTGCCGTCGTGGATGCCGGCGAGGTCGGCGTCGCCCGTCACGTCGTAGTTCGTCCAGTCGTGGAAGCCGTCGAAGTCCTTCAGGTACGCGATGAACGGCACGTCGTCGTCGCTGCTGCCGCCCGCGCCGCCGGACGCGCCGGCGCCACCGCCGCAACTCGCGCCGGCGGTCGCGAACGCGATCGCGGCACAGGCGCTGAAGACGAAGCCGAGCCGGCTCATTCGCCTTCGACGAACTGGCCGAAGCCGAGCTCGACCGCCGCGCGATTCATGCCGTCCACCGCGGAGCCCTGGACGTTCGGGTTCACCGCGTTCTGCACCGCGGACCAGAGCTCGCCGAACGGCGTCGTGAGCGCGTCCGGCGGCGGCGACTCCGAGCTCCAATCCGCGGGCGGCTGCGGGATCGCGTCGCCCGAAACCTGGGAGTACGCCGTGTCGAGCTCGCCGAAGGCGTTCTGGACGTCCCCGTCGATCGCCGGTCCGCCGCTCTTGGTCGCGAGCCAGGGCTCGAAGAGCGCGTAGATCGCCTTGGTGCCGGCGAGGTTGTCGCGAATGTCGGCCATCGTGCGCTGGGCGTAGCGCGACTCTTCCTCGTCCGTCGCGGCCTTGCTCACCTTCTCGCGCTGCTCGTTCATGAGCGAGACGAGCCCCTGGAACGACTCGTTGAGATCGATGACCTGCGGCGTCCAATCGTGCTCGAGCGTCGCGGTGTCGTCGGCGAGGCGCTGGCAGAGCTTCGTCTTGAATTCGACGGCTTCGTCGTCGGTGGCCGGCCACGCCGCGGCCTTGTAGCCGGGCAGCGTCTCCTCGAGCTCGATCACGGATTCGGGCGTTTCGGGCTGATACAGGATGCGCTCGATCGCGTGCATGCCCGTCACGCCCTGATCGTCGAACAAATCCTGGTCGCCCTGGTCGCCGAGCGTCGCCAGAAAATCGTCGTAGCGAGCGTCGATCTCGGTGTCGATGTCGGGGAAGAGCGGCGCGAGCGCGCCTTCGGTACGCTCGTAGTGCGTGCGCGCCTCGATCCACGCGCTCTTCATGTTCTGAATGGCGTCCGCGTCGGCGTCGGCGTCCCACGCGTGGCTCGGCGCGGCGCTCACGATGTCGAGCGCCGCTTGATGCAGCGCTTGAATGTCCGTGAGCAGCGAGTCGTGCATCCCTTGCGTCACGTCGGTCTCGTAATCGGCGTCCGTCTTCGGCTTCGCGTCGTCCGACGAACAAGCAGCCAGACCGAGGGCGGGAATCAAGCAGAGGAGAGCTAGTTTTTTCATTGGCGATCCTTCCAAACCGAGCAGGGAAACCTAGAGGCTCAGCACGAAGTCGATCAGCGTTTGCTGGTCGTCCGCGTCGAGGGCGTCGAAGGCATCCACGGCCGGGTTCGCTTCCGAATTGGTGCCGCGGTGCCGAGCGATGGCGTCGGCGATCGTCGTCGCGCGGCCGTCGTGCAGGTAAGTCTTGTCGAAGCGGAGGCCGATGAGCGGCGCCGTCCGCCAAGCGAACGAATCCGCCTGGCCGTCGACGCTCGGGTCGGCGGGGAGCCCGTCGGCGAGCTCGTCGCTCATGCGGTGGAGCAGCATGTCGGTGTAGACGGGCGCGTCGATGTCCGCGAGCACGGCGATCGGATAATCGGCGCGGGTGTGGAGCGACGGCACGTGGCACACCGAGCACAGCGCCGCGTCGAAGAGCGCCGCGCCTGCGTCCGTGGTCTGCCGCGCCGGAATCGCGATGTTGCGCACGTAGTTCGCGCGCTTGTTCACGCTGTCGAACCCGACGTCGATGCCCGGCTTGTCGTCGTCCGTGAGGCCGTCCGGATTCGGGATTTCCGTCGGGCGGAGCGGGCTCGTGATGCCCATGTCGCCCTGGAACGCGTCGGCCGTGAAGTCGTCGAGGGTCGCCACGCGCGCCTTCAAGCCGAAGCGCCCGATCACCGTGTCGCCCTTCTGGTAGCTGTGAAAGCGCGTGTCCTCGTTCGCTTCGGACGCGTACGTCACCCAATTGATGCGTCCGTGGATGCCGTCGTTGCGGCCGGCCTGCTCGCCTTCGACGCGCTCGATCTCGTCGTCGCTGACGGCCTCCATGTAGCCGCGCCCGAGCACCGGCGGGCCGAAGCGCTGCGTCACCTTGACGCTCGGATCGTCCGGCGGCGCGAGGATCGGCGTCTTGCCGCCGCCGGCGGTGAGCGGGTGGAGCGTGTGGCCGTAGGCGAGCACGGATTGATCGGCGGCGGGCGTGACGCCGTCGGCGTCCACGACGGACATTTTCTGAACGAGGCCGGGCCCGCGCACCGCGTCCTCGTGACACGACGAGCACGCGGAGCGGGTGTAGAGCGGCCCGAGTCCGTCGACGTCGCGGAGCGGCGTGCTGAACAAGAGATCGCCGTCGTTGAAGTCGGCGAGAAAATCCGCCTGCAGGCCTGCGATCGGCACGTCGAACGCGCTCAGGTCGGGCGTCGACGCGGCCGGCTCGGCCTCGGACGTCGACGCGGGCGGCGACGAACAAGCGCCGAGCGTGAAGGCGAGAACGAACGAAGCGGAGGGGCGCAGCGACATGGCTCGCGACCTATAGTGCAAATGAAAGTCACTATCAATTTCAAATGGCTGCAGCCGGCGTCCGGGGCGTTCCGTACGACTCCGGTAGGGCCCGCTAAAATCCAATCAAATCAGTGATTTATTGGTGGGGTTCTACGGGCGGCGGCGCGCGCGCGCGAGCCGCCGACGAGCGTCCTCGGGGCGCTTGGTGCTACTTAGCGCGCCATGTCTAGCGATTCCGGCGTGAGCGCGCTCGCGCTCTACGTGCCGCCGTTCCGAGTGAACCTGAAGGACTGGTGCGAGTGGACGGGCAACAGCTGGGAGAAGATCAGCGCGGTCGTCGGCCACAGCTTTCGCGTGCCCGGCCGTCACGAGAACGTCTACACGATGGCGGCGAACGCCGTCCTCCGGTTGATCCAGAAGAACGCGATCGACCCCGCGCGCATCGGATTTCTCGGGCTCGGCACCGAGTCGAGCACGGACAACGCCGCGGGCGCCGTGATCGTGCGGGGCATGGTGGATCGCGCGCTCGAAGGGCTCGGCCTGCCGCGGCTCTCGCGCAACCTCGAAGTCCCGGAGTTCAAGCACGCGTGCCTCGGCGGCGTGTACGCGTTGAAGAGCGCGCTCCGCTACGCGCAGTGCGACGGCGCCGATCGTCTGGCGATCGTCGTGAGCGCGGACGTCGCGGAGTACGAGCGCGGCAGCACGGGCGAGCAAACCCAGGGCGCCGGCGCGGTCGCGCTGCTCGTCGAACGCGAGCCGAAGCTCTTCGCCGTCGATCTCGCCCACGCGGGCAGCGCGTCCGACTACCGCGGCCCCGATTTTCGCAAGCCGTTCGCGCGCCACTTCACCGAGGGCTACGCGAAGAACACGCGGCGCCTCGCCGATTTCCCGGTGTTCAGCGGCAAATACTCCACCATGAGCTACCTCGACGAGACGGTGCACGCCGTCGAGGAGATGCTCCGGCGGCTCGGCGTGTCGGCGGGCACCTATTACGAAAACGTGGCCGGCCTCTTCTTCCACCGGCCGTATCACCTGATGCCGGTGCAGGCGATGTCGTTTCTCTACGTGCGCGGGCTCGCGCGCGGCGACCACCGCCACGCGGAGCTCCGCGCGCTCTGCGCCGAAGCCAACGTTTCGTTCGACGACGTCCTGCGCGAGACCGCGTCGCTACCCGATCTCTACGCGAACGTTCACGACGGCGGCGCGCCGGCCGATCCGTACGTCGCGACCACGGCGGTCGCCGGCTCGCTCCGGAAGCACCCGAGCTTCCGCGAGCTCCTCACCCGCAAGATGAGCCTCGGCTCGGACGCGGTGAAGGATCTCGGCAATCTCTACAGCGCCGCCTTGCCCGCATGGCTCGCGGCCGGGCTCGAGCAGGCGGTCGAAAACGGCGTCGCGCTCGCGGGGCTGCCGCTCGTCGCCGTCGGCTACGGCAGCGGCGACGCGGCGGAAGCCCTGCCGATCACTGCCGTTCCGGGCTGGGAGAGCGCGGCGCGGCGCATCGGCTTCCGCCAAGCGCTCGCGCAGGCCCTGGACCTCACCCGCGCGCAGTACGAAGCGCTCCACGACGGCATCGACGTGGAAGGCTTGAGCTACACGCCGGCCGGCGAGTTCCGCATCGCGCGCGTCGGCAAGAGTTACGACACGAGCTTCCAGGATCTCGGCGTCGAGTACTACGAGTACGTCGACTGACCGCTCGGGTGCGTGCATGCAGGTGCCGAGCGTCCGGCTCGATCGCTGGCTTTCCGCGGCGCGCATCTTCAAGTCGCGCACGGCCGCGCAGGAGGCGTGCGCGGCCGGTCACGTCGCGGTGAACGGACTCACGGCGCGCTCGAGCCACGCGCTCGTCGCGGGTGACGAAATCACGGCGCGCGCGCCGCGCGGCGAGCTCGTCCTCCAAGTGCTCGCCCTCGCGGACAAGCGACTCTCGCCGCCGAAAGCGCGCGAGCTTTACGCCGACCATTCGCCGCCGCCGCCGCCGAAAGAAGAGCGGGTCGCGCCCCGCGAGCGCGGCTCGGGACGGCCGACGAAAGCCGAGCGGCGCGCGCTCGATCGCCTGCGCGGCGGTTGAGCGGCGCGGCGCCGCAACGCGCGCGCTATTGCGCCGGCGGCTCGGCGGACGGCGCCGCGGGCGGCGGGGCGCCGTTGTCGGGCGCCGGGGGCGGCTGCTGCGCGTCGGGCGGCTGTTGTTGCGCGGCGTCGGCCGGCGCGGGCGCCGCGGGAGCGGGCGGAGCCGGTTGTTCGGCGCTCGGCGCCGCGGCGGGAGCGGGTTGCGCCGAGGCGGCTTGTGCCATGCGCGCCTGCGCGGCTTCCGAGAGCGACTGAGCGGCGGTCGAACCCGGCCTGAGCGCGCCCTGAATCCGCGAGAAGATCCCCGCGAAGCCGGCACGCGGGAGCGGCGCGACGGGTGAGGGCGGCGCGGGGGCGACCGCCGGCGGCGCGGGCGGCTCGGGCCGTTGGATCGGCGGCGAGAAGCCGCGGCGGCCGAAATCCGCCACCGGCGCGCGCACGATGGGGCGGGGCGGCGTCGAGACGGGTCGCGTCTCTCCCGGCGGGCGCGGCGGCGCGTAGCGGCTCTCGTTCGTTTCGCCGTTGGCGGGTGTTCCGCCGAAGAGCCCGCCCGTGGCGTTGGGGGGCTTCGTTTCGAACTTGGCGTTCGCGACCGGCACGCCGATTTCGCTCGGCACGAGGCCGACGACGATGCCGACGTAAAGCATCGACGCGGTGAGAAGCCCGACGGCCGGCGCCCAGCGCCAGGTGATGAAGTCGATGATTAGCTTCACCAAGGCTTTCATCGTGCCGCCCGCACGGAGCATACCCGATCGTTCGAGGACGGTCACCCGCCCGAGAAGGCGTCTTCGGCCTCGGGTGGTGTGGCATCGTCGCGCTGATCGAGATAACCGTGTGGCAAGCTGACCGTCTGCGTTCCCGCGGATTTACCGCGCGTGACTCGCATCGAGCTCGGTGGAAACTTCTCGGCAGGATCGAGCGCCTCGAGCAGGGCGTCGAGCTCGGTGAGCGTCGATAGATGCATCGCACGCTCGCGGATTGCCGCGCTGCCGCGAAAGCCCTTCGTGTACCAGGTGCTGTGGCGCCTGAACGAACGCACCGCCGTCGTCTCGCCGAGCCAGGCCGTGAGGAGGGTCGCGTGCTCGCGCATGATCCCCGCGATTTCCCCGAGTGTCGGCGGGTTTTGCGGCTCCCGCCCGCTCATCACGTCGGCGAGGTCGCGGAAGAGCCACGGGCGTCCGAGGCAGCCGCGCCCGACCACGACGCCGTCGCAGCCGGTCTCGCGCATCATCCGGAGCGCGTCCTCCGCCTCCCAAATGTCGCCGTTGCCGAGCACGGGGATCCGGAGCGCGTTCTTGAGCTCCGCGATGGCTTCCCAACGCGCCTGCCCGTCGTAGAGCTGCGCGGCGGTGCGCGCGTGGAGCGCCACGGCCACCACGCCTTCTTCTTCGCCGACGCGCCCGGCGTCGAGGTGCGTGATCACGCGCTCGTCGATGCCGATGCGAAACTTGATGGTGACGGGCACGTCGCCCGCGGCGCGCACGGCCGCGCGCACGATCCCGGCGAGCAGGCGCGGCTTCGCGGGGATCGCGGCGCCGCCGCCCTTCGACGTCACCTTGCGGACCGGACAGCCGAAGTTCATGTCGATGTGATCGACGCGCCCTTCGCCGACCAGGCGCCGCACGGCTTCACCGACGTAATAGGGATCGACGCCGTAAAGCTGGAGACTCCGCGGCTCCTCGCCCTCGCCGAAATCGGCGATTTTGAGCGTCTTCTGGTTGCCCTCGACGAGCGGGCGCGCCGTGATCATCTCGCTCACGTAGAGGCCCGCGCCGAAGCGGCGACAGATCGCGCGAAACGGGTAGTTGGTCACGCCGGCCATCGGCGCGAGCACGACCGGCGGCGACACCACGAGCTTCTTCCCGAGCCGAAGCGGCGTGATTTCACCAGGACGCGCCGGCGGTACGTCGCGGTTGACGGTGCTCTTGTAGACGGCGTCCACGGTCGCGCTCGCGTCAGTGCTTAGCGAGCGGAGCGTCCCCGGGCAAGCTCGCGCGCGGCTTCTTGCCGCGCCAGGGCCGCCAGGCGTCGCGCGTCGCCGGCGCGACGGCATCGTCGCACGCGGGCGGATGCTCGGCTCCGAAGCGTAAATCGGGCGCTTCGGCGTCGGCGGCGAGAATGTTCTCGTGCTCGTCGAGAAAGTACGCGCGGTCGAGCCCCGGCGCGCGCCCGGACGGCCACGCGTACGCGACGTACCGGCGCTCGGCCGCCTCGTCGTCGAAGTGCGCGTCGGGGTCGCTCGAGAAACCGCCGCCCGTGACCGGCAAGCAGATGGTGAACCAGAAGCCGCCGATCTCGACCGCCCGGCCGTCGTGGATGCCCTCGAGCGCGGGGTAGTTCTCGAGCAGGGGCGGCGCGAGGCGAGCGCCGTGGCGCATGCCGATTTCCCCCGTGAGCTCGCCCAAGAGCAGGGCGGAGCCGACCTTGTCCCCGTCGGGATCGAGGCTCCCCGTGCGCCGGGCCGCGTCTTCGGCGAACTCGAACTCGCGCAGGCGCGAGACCGCCCGCTGGCTCGCCGCGCCCGTTCCGCCCTGGACGAGCCCGGGCACCGCTTCGCGCACGAGAAAGAGCGGCACGGCGACGCCGGACGCGATCGCGGCGACGAGCAAGGCCGCACGGTGACGCTGCTTGACGCTCGGCGGCGCGACCGGCGCCGCAAGGAAGCTCAGAAACACGAACAGCGCGGCGGGCAGCGCGAGCTTCGAAAACACGAGCGCGAGGAGCGCAATCGCGAGCGCGATGCCGGTGCGCAGCGTCGCAGCTGCCGGCAAGCGCGCGCGCCGGGGTTCGGCGACCGCGGTGCTCATGAGCTCGTCTCAGCCGCGTGGCGCGCGCGAGACGCGCGGCGTGCCGGACACGTGCTCCGGGGCGACGCTGTTCGTCAGCGAGTAGCCGCCGGGTCGGTTGCTCGTGTTGTTCGGCGGCGGGATGTCGCTCGGCGGACCGGGCGGGGTCAGACTGCGCTTCGGCGCCGCGGCGCGCGCGCCGCCGCCCGAGGACGGGGGCGCGTGGACGGCGCCGCGCAGCTCTTCGGGCGGAAACACCCCGTGATCGAGCTCGCGCCCGCCCGCGGCGCTCTGGCCGATCATGGGCGGCGGGATGGTCGGCGCCGTGGACGACGCGGTCGGTGCGGGGGCCGCTTGCGGCGAGGAAATGGGCCGCGCCGTCTCCGGCGGCGGCAAGGTCGGCGCGTTGCGCAAGCTCGGCGTGGAACCGACCGTCGGAATCACGGCCGCCATGCGGCCCTGACTCGCCCGCGACGGATCACGTCCGATATCGACGAGCGCCGCCTGCGCTTCGTCGCGCTGCGCCTGCACCTTGAGCAGCGTCTCGCGCGCGCGGTCGCGCTCGCCCAAGAGCTTCTCGATCGTGCGCTTCGCTTCCTCGAGCTCGCTGCGCAGCGCGTCGTCGCTCGGTTCGCTCGGCTCCACCTGAGCCGGCAGGTTCGGGAACGACCCCGCGCGGGCGCTCGGACGTTGACGGGCCGCGTCGATCTCGCGATTGAGCTCCGCGATCACCTGCTCGTGGTCGTCCATCATCGCGGCGATGAAGGCGTCCTGCTGGTCGAGAATGTACGCTCGTTCGCGCTGGGCCTCGACGTGCGCCCGCTCGAGCGATTGTTCGAGCAGACCCACGCGGTTCTTGAGCGCGAGCTGGCGCTCGTTCGCCGCGCCGAGCAGGTCCGACATGGCCTCGAGCTCGCGGAGCAGCTGCACGTTCGCCTCGCGCGCGCTGCTCACGCCCGAGCTCAGGTCGCGGATCGCGCGCATCAGCGTGCTGAGGCTCGCCTCGGCCCGCCCGCTCGCGGAGAGCGCCGCATGCAGGTGGGCGCTGCTGTCCCGGCCCGACCCGGGGGGGCGGCTGGGAGGCCGGTCGCTCTTGGTGGCTTTCGGGGCGGGGTCGGGGGGCTGAGAGTCGGACATGCTACCCTCCCCTAGGCTTTCGCACCGCCGACCGCGGTAGGCAATTCGATCCGGCCATGGCCCGAGGAATTGGCTCAAAACCGCCCCCGACGACGCCCGCCGAGCTCGACCTCGCGCTCGACCGGCTCGACGCCGGCGCGCCCCGGCTCGCCGCGCTCCCTCCCGGCGAGCGCGCCCGCCTGCTCCGCGCCGTCGGCCGCCGCTTCCACGAGCTCGCTCCCCGTTTCGTCGCGCTCGACGCGGCCGCCAAGGGCATCGACGCCGAGAGCGCTCGTGCCGGGGAGCCCGCGCTCGAGGGGCCGGTCATCGTCTTGCGCTTCGTGACCGAGCTCGCAGCCACCTTCGAGGGCAAGCGGCGCCTCGGCTCCGAGCGCGTGCGCGAGGTGGACGGCCGCACCGTCGTGGACGCGCTGCCGCTCGACCCTTACGACAGCGTCGTCTTTCGCGGCTTCCGCGGCGAGGTGTGGCTCGACCGCGCGGTCGCTCCGGGCGCGGTCGCCACCGACCCGCGGACGCTCGGCGCGCGCGAAGCCGAAATCGCGCTCGTGCTCGGCGCCGGCAACGTCGCCTCCATCGGCGTCGTCGACGCGCTCGGTCAATGCTTCGTCGAGGGACGCGCGTGCGTGCTGAAGCTCAGCCCCGTGAACGACTATCAGGGGCCCCTGCTCGAGCTCGCCTTCGCGCCGCTCGTGAAGGAGGGCTTCCTCGCGCTCGCGTACGGCGGCGCCGACGTCGGCGCGTACCTCGCCGCGCATCCCGCCATCGACGCGATCCACGTGACCGGCGCGTACGAGACGCACGAGGCCATCGTCTGGGGTGCCGACGCCGAGCAGCGCCGCGCGAACAAGGCTCGGGGCGAGCCGATTTGCCGTAAACCCGTGACGAGCGAGCTCGGCAACGTGAGCCCCGCGGTCGTCGTGCCCGGCGCGTGGACCGACCGCGAAATCGACCACGCCGCGCGCAGCATCGCCGGCTCCTTCGCGTTCAACGCCGGCTTCAACTGCAACGCGACCAAGCTCGTCGTCACGCCGCGCGGCACCGACCTGCGCGAGCGCCTGCTCGCGCGCCTGCGCGCGGTGCTCGCCGAGATCCCGTTGCGGGACGCCTATTACCCGGGCGCGGCCGCGAAGTACGAGCGCTTCACGACGAGCGGCGGTCGCGTCGAAAAGCTCGGCGTGCCCGCGCGCACGGCGAGCGGCGCGGCGCCCAGCGGTACGACCGCGTGGGCCCTCGTCACGGAGCTCGAGCCGTCGATGCACCCGGCGTGCTTCGAGCACGAGCCGTTCTGCGCCGTGCTCTCCGAGGTGGCGCTGGGCGGCTCCGATCCGCTCGAGTTCATGGCCGCCGTGGCGCCGTTCCTGAACGAGCGCGTGTGGGGCACGCTGAACGCGATGTTGCTCGTGCCGGAAGCCGTGACCGGCGATCCGACGCTCGCGCGCGGACTCGAAGCGACGATTCGCGCGCTCCGCTACGGCTCCGTGGGCGTGAACGTGTGGCCCGCGGTCGCTTACGGTCTCGGCACGCTGCCGTGGGGCGGCCACCCTTCCGGCACGCTCGCCGACGTGCAGAGCGGGCTCGGATTCGGCCACAATTCGCTCTTGCTCGAGCACGTCGAAAAATCGGTCGTGCGCGCCCCGCTCGTGCAGACGTTGCCGAAGCCCTTCTGGTACCCCGGTTACCGCACGCTCGATCGGCTCGCGCGGCGCCTCGTCGATTTCCAAGCCGACCCTTCGCCGCTCGCCCTCGCGCGCGTCGCGTTCGAAGCGCTGCGCGGCTAGCGCCTACTCGAAAGCCGTCGTCACTTCACGATTCGGCAGGTCGCCCCGTTCACCGTGCGATCGTACTCGGGGTGGCCGTCGACCGAGAGCGACCAGGCGGTCTCGCGGTAGTACACGGTCGCGATCGCGTTGTTCGGCACGCCGCTCGCGACCGCGGCCGCCCAGACCTGCGCGAAGGGACACGTCGGTTCTTGCCACGGCGGGTCGTTGCCGGAACCGTACCCACGCGACTTGTCGAGGGTGAGGTAACCGTGAAAGACGCGCACGTCCCACTCGTGGTTGGACACGTCTTGACCGGGCGGCTTCGTCTTGTCGACGAAGTGACAGAAGAAATCCACGACCGTGCCGACGCCCGTCGTATCGACGACCGCGCCGCCGATCATGCCGATGTACACGTTCGTGAGCTCGCATTGCGAGTCACGCTGCCGCACCGCGGCGATGGCCTGCCGAATCACGCTCGTCGGGTCGACCGCTTTGAGGTCGGGCGCGCTGATCGGAACCGCTTCTTGGCCTTCCAAGAGGTTCAGTTTGGCGGCCGCGCCGACGACGGACGTTTGCTCGGTCCCCGACAGATGCTGCCAGAGGCCCA
>DATJXW010000314.1:0-6057 GCA_035499895.1 Polyangiaceae bacterium
TCGTCGTGCCCGTCGGGCAAACCGACGCCGTCGTCCGCCACCCCGAGCAAGAGGTGCGCTCCGCCTTCACGGCGCAGCGTGACGCGCACCGTGCCGCGCCGATCGGCGGGGAACGCGTGTTTCAGCGCGTTCGTCATGAGCTCGTTCAAAATCAGCCCGCACGGGATTGCGCGATCGACCGGCAAGGTGAGGTCCTCCTCCACCGAGACCTCGAGCCCGATCGCGCGATCGGCGGGACCGACGGCGCGCAGGAGATTCGCCGCGAGGCCGCGGATGTTGCGCGAGAGCGGCAGGCGCGCGAGGTTCTCCGACTGGTACATGTACTCGTGGATGAGCGCGATGGTCTGCACGCGACTTTGGCATTCCGCGAGCGCTTCGACCGACGCCGCATCGTCGAGCCGGCGGGCTTGCATGCTGAGCACGCTCGAGATGAGCTGAAGGTCGTTTTTGACGCGGTGATGCACCTCGCGCAGCAAGACCTCGCGTTCACGCGCGATGGCCGTGCGCTCGCGCACGCGATCTTCGAGCTCGAGATTCATGCGCCCGAGCGCGTCGCGGGCCTGGCGCTGCTCCGTCACGTCCGTGCACGAGCCGATGAAACCGGCGAAGCGACCGTTGGCTTCGAAGCGCGGCGCGCCCTGGTCGTAAACCCAGCGGTACTCGCCGTCCTTGCGCCGCAGGCGGTATTCCATCGAAAACGCGCGCCGCGCGACGAACGCGTCCAGGTAGACGCACATGCAGCGCTGAAAATCCTCGGGGTGCACGCCCGCCGCCCAGCCGCTCCCGACCTCGTCCTCGAGCGGCTTGCCGGTAAACTCGAGCCAGCGCTGATTGAAGAAGTTGCAGAGGCCGTCGGTGCCGGCCATCCAGAGCAGCACCGGGGCGTGATCGGCCATGGTGCGAAAGCGCCGCTCGCTTTCGCCCTCGTTCGCCGGCACGGGCGCGCTCGGTTCGAGCGTTGCCGTCACGCCGCCGCCTCCAGTCCGAGTGCGCGCCAGCGTTTGGTGATTTGCGCGTCGAGCGCCGCCATGACCGCCCCGAACGGCTCGAGCCCGGGGTCCCATAACGCCTCGAGCGCCGCAAAACCCGCTCGCGCGCCGGCGTAACGCTCGCGGGCGACGCGCTCGACGAACGCGAAGCCGCCGGGATCGCTCGCCGCCACGCAACGGACGAGCTCGTCCGTGAAGCTTTCGTGCCAGCGGCAATCTTCGTTCAGGGAGAAGAACAGGCGACTCAAGAGCGGGTCGTGCCGCGCCTCCGCCAAACGGCCGCCGTGCTGCATGAAGAACGCGTCGAACAGCGGTTTGACGACCAGAGCGAGCGTCACGAGCGCCTCGCCGAAATCGTAGGTGACGAGCAGCTCTTCGATCGCGCGCCGGAGCGGCTGCCACGGCGCCGCTCGTTCCCACGTCGCCTTGCCGCTCGCGAAACCGGCGCCGCGCGCCTCGAGCTGTTTCACCCTGTAGGCGAGGCGCTGAACGCGACGCATCTCGTCGCCGGTCTGGAACGCGAACGCGATCACGAGCTCGCTCGTCGGCGCGAGCTGCCCGACGTACGCGCTCGCCATCTGCAGGCCGTGACACGGGTAGAGCAACACGGGCAGCCAGCGCTCCAGGCTCGCGAGCCACGCGGGGTCGAGCTTCGCGTCGTAGTCGCTCTCGTCGGCGGCGCGCAACAGACCGTCGACGAACGCTTCCTTCTCGCGCGCGAGCGCGACGTATTTCGCGTAGGTCGTCTCGCGCGGATCGCGAAAGCGGCCTACGGAAGTGAGGCCGAGCGGCGAACCGGCTTGATGACGGCGGTACCATTCGGCGACGGGCGTCTCCACCTCGAAGCCGCGCTCCGGGTAGTAGAGGAGCCGCGACGAGCCGATGTCGTACGCCGAGGGCACGCGCTTCTGCGCCTCGAGGTGCCAGTACGTGCGGCGCGCTCTCATGCTCCCTCGAAATGCCATTCGACGCCGTCCTCGCCGACGCGCAAGAGCCCTTGAAATGCCGGCATCACGAGCTCGAGGTCGCCCGGTAAAACGAAGGCGCGACCGAGCTTCGCTTCGATCTCGAGCCGGGTGACGGCGCAGCGCCGCGGCACGGAGACCCTGAGGTAGGCGCCCCGATCCTCGAGCGTCGCCTCGGTGTTCGACTCGAGGATCGCCGCCGCCACGGCGCGCCCGGTCTCGCTCGCCTCGAGCACGGGGCCGACGCGCGGCGCGCCTCGGTCGAGCGGCGCGCTCACGTTCGATCCTCGGCGGCTCTTTCGGCGTCCACGTCGACGGCGATGTCGCCGTCCTTCACCCGGATCGGGTAGGGACGGAGCCGCACGCGCTCCGGATTCACGCCGCAGCCGCTGCAAGCGTCGTATTGGTAGTGATGCGCGGAGCAGGTGATGACGCGCCCCTCGAGCTTGCCGAGGCTCAGCGGCACGCCGAGGTGCGCGCAGCGATCTTCGTAGGCGTGGACGCCCTCCTCCGTCCGCACGACGAGCACGCGCCGGCCGCGCACCGAGACCCCGCGCATCTCCCCGATCCAGAGCTCGTCCGCGGCGAGCACCGTCTCGAAAGCCATCAGCCGGCCTCCGGCACGAGGTCCACGCGCTCGAGCGCCGTGAGGCCGGCGGCGGCGACCGTGGAGGCGCGATCGAGCTCGCGTTTTCCGGCGAAAAGACGGGCGCGGGCTCCGGGTTTCACGCGGACGGCCGTCGCCTGCTGGAGCGTGTCGATCAGCGTGCCGACGCTGTCGCTCGCCCGCACGAGCACGACGACGCCGAGCATGTCGCCGCGCACGAACCCGTAGAGCGGCATGAGCGTGTCGTTCGTCATTCGGCGCTCCCCTTCGTCGAGGTGCGCGCGAGCCAGCCGTAGCGACCGCTCGCCGTGTCCTTGCCCCACACGGTTTCGCTCAAGCCGAAGTAGTCGCGTACGAGCGCGATGAGGTTCGCCGGCGCCTTGCCGGCGAGGATGCGCTCGACGACCGTCTCGTGGGCGGCGTAGCGCTCGGGCTCGCGCTCGAACAGACGCTCGCACGGCTCACTGCAAAAGACGAGGCGCCGCCCGTCGCGCTCGACCACGCGCGCGCTGTTCTCGCGCGGCGTCCCGGCGCAGAGCGGGAATTGGCAGAGCGAACAGAAACCGATCGGCGTCACGCCGTGCGTGAACCATTCGACGTCCGGGCCCGCCGCCTCCCAGCGCTCACTCAGGCGCTCCCACACCGGTGCGAAATCCGGCCAGGATTCGGGGTATTTCGCGGCGAGCCACGCGCGCTCCTCCGGGCCGGGGAGCGCGAGATCGAACCACAGGGTCGCGCGATACGTGTACGCGCTCGCGTAAGCTTGATGATGGTAGTAGTCGAGGCTCCGCACGAACTCGTCCCAGTACCAGGGTCGCGCAAGCCCGTACTCGCGGAGGGTGCCCTCGAAGTGCTCGAGCACCCACTCTTGCATGAACTCGCGGAACGAGTGCTTTCGCTGCGCGAGCGGCGTGAGGTAGTCCATTGCGAAGCCCGTCACGACCGCGAAGAAGTGGAACGAGCGCCAGAACCATTTGTCGATCAGGAACTGCGCGTAGTCGCGGTCGTGCTCACACAGCTTCTTCAAGACCGGGCCGCCGATCTGAGCGTGCCGAGCCTCGTCCGTCTGGATGCTCTGCACCATCTTCTCGAACATGCGATCGCCGACGGCGTGAGCGACCGCGGACAACCCGACGAACTGCAGGTTCGTGAAGCCCGTCTCGAACACGAAGTTCGTGGCGACGGCGAATTCGACCGGATTCGAGCCGAGTAGGAGCTCGTCGACGAAGTGGCGCGCGGCGATCGCGACCCAGCCGTCGGTGTGGAGCAGGCGGTGCGTCCAATCGAACTGCGGGTCCCACGCGACCAGATCGTGCAGCACCGCGAGCGGGATCTGCGTGTGCCTCAGCTCGTCGAGCGCGCCGAGCGCGGCCATGGTGCGCCACGCGCCGTCGCGCCCGAAACGCGCGGCCCTCAGATTGCCGACGACCGCCGCGAACTCGGCGAGCGGGAGCGTCGCGGCGTGGAGCTTCAAGGCGCTCAGCCACGCGCGCTCGTGCCGCGCGAAATCCCCCACGCGTCCGACGGCGTCGCGCACGGCGACGATCGACGCCTCCTTCTCGTGCTGCGCGCTCACGTACTCGCTGAAGCTCGTGCGATACGGCTCGTCCCAATCTTCCCACGCGGCGTGCTCGAGCCACGGCCGGCCGCTGATCGCTTCCGGAAACACGCTCTGCTCCTGGACGTAGCTGTAGGACCAGTCGAGCTTCCTAGCGAGATCCAGCCATTCGTGACGCTTGAGCAGCATCGCTGTGATTTCGTGCTTTCCCCTGGCGCGCGCGTCCGCTCGTGGCCGGAATTGCGAGCACCGAGGGTAGCACCATTGTCCTTCGCGCCAAGCGTCCTAGGCTTTCGGCGCGCGCGGCTCGCAGCTATCGTCTCCGCATCATTTCGCGCAGCCTACAAGGACACACATGTCGATCCTCGATCACATCACGCTGACGGTCAGCGATTACGCGCGCTCCAAAGCGTTCTACGAGAAGGCGCTCGCTCCACTCGGCATCAAAGTCATGATGGACTTCGGACAAGCCTGCGGGTTCGGTCGGGAAAAACCCGAGTTCTGGCTCGGTGCAGGCCCGACGAGCTTTCAGAAACCCGAGCACCTCCGCACCATCACCCCGACTCACGTTGCGTTCGCCGCGAAGAGTCGCGCGGAGGTAGACACCTTTTATCGCGCCGCCCTCGAGGCCGGCGGCAAGGATTACGGGGCGCCCGGCGTGCGCGCCCACTACCATCCGAACTACTACGGAGCGTTCGTGCTCGACCCCGACGGACACGACGTTGAAGCCGTGTTTCACGGCTGAGCGCGCGCGTTACCAGCCGAGCACGTTCTTGAGCTCGCCCGCGAGCTTGTCGCCCATCGCCTGATCGCGCACCAAGTCCGGGTGGTAGTCGCAGCCGTCGGCGCCGCCCTCCGTCACGGTGATGTCGAACGACTCGATCGCTTTGTCGCCGCTCGACTGCATCATGCTGACGACGGCGTCGATGTTCGCGGCCGCGTCGCTCTCCGGGATCAGGCAGAAAATGTAGGCGTTCGCGTATTTCGTGCGCAGGTGCTCGACGAAGTTCACGTACGCGTCGATGAACGGCTGGCCGGGATCACCGTGCGTCGAATAATCGTTCGTCCCGAGGTTTATCACCACGGCTTCGGGCGTGTATTGGGAGAAGTCCCACGTGCTGTCGTCCTCGGTCGGCACGGCGCGGTCGTAGCGCGTCGGCATCGTGTCGGTGGACGGCCCCGTGTCGCCGTAGTTTCTGTACATGCCGATGCCCGACCACGCGATCGTCACGAGATCGGCGCTCACTTCGCGCGCCGCGACCGACGCGTACGCGAGGTAATTGTTTTCGTTGGTCGTGTCGGCGGTGCACGGCAAGGTGCCCTCGTTGCCGTAGCCGACCGTGATCGAGTCCCCGATCACCTCGATGCGGTGCGGTTTCGGATCCGGGGGCGCGAGCAACGCGCCGCTCGCCGAAAAGCCCGTGAAGCCGAGGAACTCCGTGGGATTGTAATAGGCTTCGGTGCGGCGCCAGACGAGCACGTCGTGATTTCCGTCGGCAAGCCCCGTCGCCACGGGGTACGAGGTTTGCCCGCTCGCGGTGACGAGCGGCTTCGACGCGACCGTGCCGTCCACGACGACTTCGAACTCGTTCGCGTTGGCGGCGTCGGAAAGCTGAATCGACGCTTGCGTGCCGCTGAAGCGCGCTTCGAAGCTCACGCCCGGCCACGAGAAGCGAGGTCCGTCGGTGCCCTTCTCCGTGCGTCCCACGATGCGAACGCCCGGCGTCGCCGAGCTTCCGGCGCCGCCGCCCATGCCGGCTTGGCCGCTCGTTCCCGCGCTGCTCGTGCCGGCGGTGCCGCTCCCGCCTTGTCCGGCGCCGCCCGGGTTGCCGCCGCCTTTGCCGCCCATGGAGCTTCCGCCCGTCCCGCCGCCCTTGCCGCCGCTCCCGCCCGCTCCGTTGCTTTTTCCGGCGCTGCCTCCGCTCGCCGTGCCGCTGC
>DATJXW010000315.1:0-5930 GCA_035499895.1 Polyangiaceae bacterium
ATCTCGACCGACTTCGCGTGGTGGCTCGCCCACCATGAGCCGAGCTGGTTTTCACCGCTCGCCTGCCGCGCGACGATCCTGACCGAATCCGCGATTCCGCTGCTCATTCTGTATCCGTACGCGCGCGTGACGCGCACCATCGCCTTCGGGCTTTCGGTGGCGCTCCACACCGGCATCGCGCTCATGATGACGCTCGGGCCGTTCTCGTACGCGATGATGGCGCTCGTGCTCACGCGGCTGCCCGAAGAGGCGCTGACCTGGCCCGTGAAGCGCTTGCCGCGCGCCTCACGCTGGCGCCTGGCGCGGCTGCGCACGCGCGCCGTCGCCACGCTGGCGCTCCGCGTGCGGCGCGGACCGCAGCCGAAAGCCGCCAAAAGGCCGCTGCCGTGGGATCGGCTGCGCGAGGGAACCGTCGCCGTCCTCTTGCTCGCGCTCGCCACGGAGCTCACGCACGCGAACCCGTACTTCAACACCAAGCTGCCGCAGCCGGAGTGGCTGCATACCCTGATTTTCTACCCGCGTTTCACGCAACGCTGGCTCATGTTCGCGCCCGAAGCGCCGACGGACGACGGCATCACCCTCGTCGACGCGGTGACGGTCACGGGGCGTCACGTCGATCCGTTCACCGGCGAGGCGCCCGATTTCTCGCTGCTCGAAAAAGGGCCGCTGCCGCACCCGATCGAAGTCGCCGATTATCTTTTCCAGATCCATTTCGACTTCAACCAGACGTATCGCCACGAGCTCCAGCGCTACCTCGAGCATTGGCACGAACACGGCGGAAGAACCGCCGACGACCGCCTCGTCTCGTTCGAGGCGTGGTGGCTCAGTCGCGACACGCCGAAACCGGGGTCACTCGAAGGCGGCCCCATCGCGCGCGAGCTCGTCGCCCGCGCTAGGTTTCACGCCGTCCCATGAAGAGCCCGCTCGACGACGAAGCGTGGATGGCGATCGCGCTCGCCGAGGCCGATCTCGCGACCTCGCACGGCGACGTTCCGGTCGGCGCCGTGGTCGTCGACGAGCACGGCGTCGAGCTCGCGCGCGACCACAACCGGCGCGAAGCGCTCGCCGACCCGACCGCACACGCCGAGCTCCTCGCGCTCCGAGCGGCCGCGGTCCGGCGCGGCCATTGGCGGCTCGAGGGCGCGACCCTGTTCGTGACGCTCGAGCCCTGCGCCATGTGCGCCGGCGCGCTCGTGAATTCGCGCATCGGGCGCGTCGTTTACGGCGCGCTCGATCCGAAGGCCGGCGCGCTGAGCTCGCTCTTCACGCTCGGCAGCGATCCGCGACTGAATCATCGCTTCAGCGTCACGAGCGGCGTGCTCGCGGCGGACGGCGCGCGTCGCCTCTCGGAGTTCTTCGCGAAGCTCCGCGCGGCCGGCGAGAAATAGGCGCGACGCGCCGCGTCTCGAAGCGGGAAACCGCGACGAAACGGGCACTTGCCATCACCCGGCAAGGTGGTCGCAGGCCCCGTTCGTTTGAGCTAGTCTCCGCCACCCTCTATCCCTTTCCGGAGTCGATTCATGAGCGAGCTCAAGAGCATCCAAACCCACCTCGGCGAAAAGGCCAGCTACTACCTCGAACACGTCTCGAAGACGGTCTCGAAGGACAAGCTCCACCTGCCGTCGCCGAACTTCGTGAACGACAATTTCGCGAACTCCGATCGCAACGCCCAGACGCTCCGGAGCCTCGGGGGTCTCTTCGGTCACGGCCGTCTCGCCGGCACCGGCTACCTCTCGATCCTCCCGGTCGATCAGGGCATCGAGCACTCGGGCGGCGCTTCTTTCGCGAAGAACCCGGAGTACTTCGACCCCGAAAACATCGTGAAGCTCGCGATCGAAGGCGGCTGCAACGCCGTCGCCAGCACCTTCGGCGTGCTCGGCAGCGTCGCTCGCAAGTACGCCCACAAGATCCCGTTCATGGTGAAGTTCAACCACAACGAGCTCCTCACCTATCCGAACAAGGCCGAAGAGATCACCTGGGGCACGATCAAGCAGGCGTGGAACATGGGCTGCACCGCCGTCGGCGCGACCGTCTACTTCGGGTCGGCCGACGCCTCGCGCGAGATCGTCGAGGTCTCGAACATGTTCCAGCAGGCCCACGAGCTCGGCATGGCGACCGTGCTCTGGTGTTACCTCCGCAACAACGCGTTCAAGGTCGGCGGCGTCGATTACCACCTCGCGGCGGATCTCACCGGCCAGGCGAACCACCTCGGCGTCACCATGCACGCCGACATCATCAAGCAGAAGCTCCCCGAAAATAACGGCGGCTTCAAGGCGCTGAACAGCGGCTCCTCGTCCTACGGCAAGCTCGACGAGCGCATCTACACCGAGCTCACGAGCGATCACCCGATCGACCTCACCCGCTATCAGGTCATCAACTGCTACATGGGCCGCGCCGGCCTCATCAACTCCGGCGGCGCGTCGGGCAAGAACGACTTCGGCGAGGCCGTCACGACCGCCGTCATCAACAAGCGCGCGGGCGGCATGGGCCTCATCAGCGGCCGCAAAGCCTTCCAGCGCCCGATGGCCGAAGGCGCGAAGCTCCTCCAAGCGATCCAAGACGTGTACCTCTGCAAGGAAATCACGGTCGCCTGATTTCAAACCGGCGCTTCGCGCGTGGCGAAGCGTCGAAATCTCCGCGCCGGCAGCGCTCGTCGAAGAGCGTTGTCCGGCGCGGAGCCGCATTTGGCGACTCACGGCTCCGCGTCGTCGTCGTCGAGCGGCAGCTTGTGCCGTTTGGTGATGGAGGCGGGCTCGGTGGCGTCGAGATCGCGGCTCTCGCTCTCGCCGTTCCCCTTGCGAAACGCGATCTCCTCGGCAAGTCCGGCGTCGAGGTCATCGTCCGTGATGCGATCGTGATCGCGCGCGATGTGCATGAGTTTCTTGAGGTAGTCCCACCAATGCGGCATCAGCCGCCCGTCGGGCGCGAAGTGCTGACGCGTCGGATCCGGCAGAATCGACGCCAAGTAAAGCGCCTGGCCGAGCGAGAGCTGCCGCGCGTCTTCGTCGAAATAGTAACGCGCCGCCTCGCCGATGCCGTAGATGCCCGGCCCGAGCTCGACGACGTTCAAGTAGAGCTCGATGAGCTCGCGCTTCGAGAGCTTCGCCTCGAGCAACATGGTGAGGAGCGCCTCTTCGAGCTTGCGCGAGAGGGTTTTCTCCTTGCCGAGGTACAGGTTCTTCGCGAGCTGCATGCTGATGGTGCTCGCGCCGCGCAAGAAACGACCCGCGAGGATGTCGTCCCGCATCGCCTTTTCCATCGCGCGAAAGTCGAAGCCGTGGTGACGGTAGAAGCCGCCGTCCTCGCACACGAGCACCGCGACTTCCATGGCGTGCGGGATGTCGTCGTAAGCGACCCATTCCGGCGTCCCCGGGCCGGACCGGATCGTCATCGGCAGCCCGTCCGGTCCCTTCACTTCGCGTGTCCACGCCGCGCGAAAGCGATCCGGCGAAAGCTCGGGTGGCGCCGAGACGACGCGGCAGCCGTTTTCGACGTGCAGCGTGAGGGCGAGCGCGGAAGGGTGCGCTGAATCGTAGGTCAACGCGTGGTCGAGCGCGAACGTGCCCTCGAGGCGCACGCCGGCGGCGTCGTTCAGGAGCGCGGCGGGGATCGACGCGACCACCGCGTCACAAGATGCGAGCGGCACGCCGCCCGCGACCCGGAGCCGCACGCCGCTCTCGTCACGCGCGTACTCGAAGCTGCCCGCCGCTTTCACCTCGCCGACCGTGACCTCGGTGTCGCGCAAGCTCACCCGCGAGCCGTCGAGCGCCGCTTCGCCGCTCGTTCGAAAGCCAAGGTTTAGCCCCCGCACCTCCTGCGCACCGAGCTCGCGGCGCTGCAGCGAAAGGTTCATGAGCGAACCACTGCCCGAGCCACGGACGCTCCCCGCCGCAAGCTCGACGTGGAGGTGCGCTTCGAGCGTCGCGTCACGCGTGTGCGTCAAGCCGAGCTCGCCGTCGCGCACGCCGAGCGCGGCAAGACTCACCGGACCGCCTTCGAGCTCGACCGACGGGGGATCCGCGCCGAACGGCAAGCGGCCTCGCAGGGCGAGCGGAGTCGCGCCGCGGCTCGAGCGCTCGCTCGGCGCCACCTCGAGAGCGAGGGCGTCCGGCTCGCGACGCAGGCTCACCTCGCTCGGCCCGAAGCCGAGGTGTTCACCGTGAAACCCGAGCGCGACGAGCGCGGATTGCGTGCGCACCTCCGCGCCGGTCGGCAGCGCCTGCTTCGCGACCTCGGCGAAGGCCTCGAGCCCGAGCACCGCTCCGGCGCGTCCTCCGGGCGACGGCGTTCGCGTGGAGGCCGGACTGGCCGGAGGCCGAGCGGGCGCACCGCCGACGTCGCCGTCGCGTCCGAAAGCGTCGAGGTCGAGCGACGCCACGACTCGCGACAATTCGAGGCGCTTCAGCCGAGCGTCGCCCGTACGCGCGAGAGCGAGCTCGATATCGTGCGCGTCGACCGCGCCGCCGCGACTGCGAGCTCGGAGCAAATCGACACGCGCGCCGTCGGCGTCAGCTCGCCGTTCGGCCGCGACGCCCCAAGCCTCGAGCGTCGATCCACGCCGATCGAACTCCGTCCAGCGGAGCCCGAGGCCGTCGGCGCGCAGGAGACGTCCCCCGCGACCGCTCGTTGACCCCGTTCGATCCGAGCTCACGTCGCGCTGGAGCTCTTGCAGCCGCCCGCGCAGGACGAGCCGGCCGCCGTGAACCTCGATGGGGCCGTTGCCGAACGGCACGCGGACGGCATCGACCTCACCCCGGACCCGGGCGTCACGACCTCGGAACGTGACGCCCAGCAGCCAGACCCCCCCGAGGGTGGGACGCACCCGTTCGATCTCGACGGAGACGCCCCTGGCGGCCGCGCGCGACGACACCACCGCCCGCACCACCGGGCCGACCGCAGCCGCCGGCGCCAGCAGCACCACGCCCGCCGCACCGACCACAGCACCTATTCGAGCTCGGCGGCTCAGGTCCCGCCACAGGGAGAGGACGCTCGGCACTCGCCGGAGGCTAGCGCCGGCGGACTCGCCGGGCGACTTTGCGACCCGCAAGCCGCACCGCCGGCCGACCGTGGACACGGCGCTCGCGACGCCGAGCCACAAAAGACGAAAGGCCTCGACTTGCGTCGAGGCCTCTCGGGTGAATTAACCCGGCAGCGTCCTACTCTCCCACACGGTTGCCCGTGCAGTACCATCGGCTCCGAGAAGCTTGACTTCCGAGTTCGGGATGGGATCGGGTATGGCCTTCTCGATATTGCCACCGGAAACGTTGGGCATCCGTACGTCAGCCGACCTTGAAGGTCACGCTACGCTCGGTTCGTCCGCGCACGATCAACTCGTGCCGCGTGGGGCGCCAGCCGCACTCTTCAAGCGAAGAATGCAGGGGCGACCGCCGCCCGGACTCCGAACATCAACTACAATGATTGCCTTAGAGAATTAGGTCAAGCCGCACGACCTATTAGTACCGGTGAGCTCCGCGCCTTGCAGCGCTTCCACATCCGGCCTATCAACCTCGTAGTCTACGAGGGGTCTTTAGTGCCTTGCGGCAGGGATACCTAGTCTTGAGGCCAGCTTCCCGCTTATATGCTTTCAGCGGTTATCTGTTCCGAGCATGGCTACCCGGCTATGCCAGTGGCCTGACAACCGGAACACCAGAGGCTCGTCCACCCAGGTCCTCTCGTACTATGGGTAGCTCCTCTCAAGTATCCTACGCCCACGGCAGATAGGGACCAAACTGTCTCACGACGTTTTAAACCCAGCTCGCGTACCGCTTTAATTGGCGAACAGCCAAACCCTTGGGACCTGCTCCAGCCCCAGGATGCGATGAGCCGACATCGAGGTGCCAAACCGCGCCGCCGATGTGAACTCTCAGGCGCGATCAGCCTGTTATCCCCAGAGTACCTTTTATCCGATGAGCGATGGCCCTTCCATGTGG
>DATJXW010000316.1:0-9131 GCA_035499895.1 Polyangiaceae bacterium
AGCGCCACCGGATCCTGGCGCGCCTCCCTCACCTGCCGCGCCGCCTTCACGCGAGCTACCGCCTCCCATCGCCGCCGCGCCCCCCGTTCCGCCGCGCGCGCCCGCAGTTCCCGCGGCCGCAAACCCCGCGCCGCCGCCCTTTCCAGCGCGGCCCGCGGCTCCGCCCGCTCCACCGGACGAACCGCTGCCGCCGTCGTTACCGCAGCCGGCGACGAACAGCCACGCCGTGATTGCTACCCAAACGCCACGCCCCACCAGGCTTTTCAGCATGACCCTTTGTTGCACCCCACCGCCAGCGAATTCACGCCGCCGCCCGACCCGACCCCGCGACCATCTTCGTCAAGTTAGACCGGAGACCACCGGGCTCGCACCTCGGCCGCCGGGGTCTCCGCCCTTCAAGTTCTCGACTGGTCAAATTGTGAGTCCAGGGAGTGCGTGATTGCGGCGCGACTCCACGCGTAGGAACCGTGACTGCATGAAGGCGTCCCTCACCCGTTCGGCATCCACGCGCTGGGTCCTGGCACTCGCTGTCGCCGGCATCGCTACGTCTCAGGGCTGTAAGTCCGGGGACGACGACACGGGCTCGGAAACCGGCGGCTCGGCGGGAGCCGCGGCGAAGTCCGGCACCGCCGGCAAGAGCGGCGGCGCGGGAACCTCGAGCACGGCGGGGAAGTCGGGCTCGGGCACCGGCGGCTCGGGCAGCGGCGGGAAGTCGAGCGGCGGGGCCGGACCCGCGGGCGGCGTCTCGAACGGGACCGGAGGCAACGGCGCCGGTGGCACGCGGCCGAGTACGGGCGGAACCGGCGGCATGGCCGGCGAGGCGGGTGGCGGCGCGGCCGGCGAAGCGGGCTCGGGAGGCACGTCGGGCCCCGCAGGACAAGCGGGCGAGGGGCCGCCGGTCACCGCCGGCGAAGGGGGCATGGGCGAAAACAACGGCGGCGCAGCGGGCGCGGCGCCCGTGAAGTGCACGGACGCGAACGTCAGCTTCGACGACGACTTCAGCGCCGGCTTGCGTAGCCGCTATTGGACCGTCACCCAATCGCTGCCGGGGCTCTTCTCCGTCGATGCGACGCACGGAGACGTGAGGCTCGCGAAGGTCTCGACCAACACCGGGCTCGGCGCCGTTCAGACCATCGCGGTCGGGCTGAATCTGTCGGAGCTCGCGTCGTCGTTCGCCGGCAACTTCGACTACTCGGTCGACTTCAGCGACCCCGTCCTCGGATCGGCCGGCGTCGACCAGGTCGAGCTCCACGCGAACTTCGCCGACGCTTCCTACTTCTTCGACGTCTACGACAACAGCTCCGGACTGAACGTCCACGTTTGGAACGGCAGCATCAACGGAGAAACGGCGACGAGCGCCACCGCCGGAACCTTTCGGCTCACGCGTGCCGGCTCGACCGTGTCCGGCTACTTCAACGGCGGGCTGATCTTCTCCCTGACCGACACGAGCCCGCTCACGACCGCCGACTTCATTCTGCAGCTGCAACCGAACAGCGACGACGACATCTCGGTGACCTACGACAACTTCCACTTCACGGCCGCCTGCACCGAATAGTCGGCGGACGTCCGCCGCCGGCGGCCGCTCGAGCTCGAGCGCGCGCTAGGACGAGAGGCCGGGCTGCGCCGGCGGCGTCTCGCTCGGCGGGCGCGGCGGCGCGTCCCCACCCGCGTCGCCTTCGATGAGCTCGCCGTAGCGGTACTCGATGAGGCCCGGACGCGGCCCGAAGAGCTGCTCCGGGTTCTCGAAGTTCATCGCTTCCCGCAACACGTCGTCCATGTGCGAGACGAGCACGATGCGGAGCGCCTTCAAGACGCGCCGCGGGATCTCCTTCAGATCCTTGCGATTCTCGAGCGGGACGAGCACCGTCGTCGTGCGGTTTCGGTGAGCCGCGAGCAGCTTCTCTTTCAAGCCGCCGATCGGCATCACGCGGCCGCGCAGCGTGATCTCGCCCGTCATCGCGACGTTGCTCTTCACGGCGACGCGCGTGAGCGCGCTCGCGATGCTCGTCGCCATGGTGACGCCCGCGGACGGGCCGTCCTTGCGCACGAAGTCGGGGAAATGCACGTGCACGTCGACCTTTTGATAAAAGTCGGGCTCGAGCTTGAGTGCGCCGCCCCGCGAGCGGATGTAGCTCATCGCCGCCTGGGCGCTCTCTTCCATCCCCTTTTCGAGCAGGCCCGTGATCACGAGCTTGCCCTTGCCGGGAACGACGCTGACCTCGCAGTCGAGGATGTCGCCGCCGTGTTCGGACACGCTCAGGCCGTGCACGAGCCCGATCTGATCGGCCTCGTCCTTCTTGCCGGCGCGGTGGCGCGGAACGCCGAGGTAGGTCGGGATGTCCGCGGCCTTCACGTCGATCTTGTGATCCTTGCCTTCCTTCACGACCTTGAGCGCGGCCTTGCGGCAAATGCTCGCGATTTCGCGCTCGAGCGAACGGACGCCGGCTTCACGCGTGTAGTGGTGAATCACCGTGCGAATCGCGCTCTCCGTGAGGGTGAGGTCGCCCTCGGCGAGCCCGCATTCGGTGCGCTGCCGCGGCACGAGGTAGCGCTGCGCGATGTTGAGCTTCTCGAACTCGGTGTAGCTCGAGAGCTGGATGATCTCGAGGCGATCCTGCAGCGGCACCGGGATGCCGCCGAGCGTGTTCGCCGTCGTGATGAACATCACGTTCGAGAGGTCGTAGTCGAGATCGAGGTAGTGATCGTTGAACGACGCGTTCTGCTCGGGGTCGAGCACTTCGAGCAGCGCCGCCGCCGGGTCCCCGCGGAAGTCGGTGCTCATCTTGTCGATCTCGTCGAGCAAGAACACCGGGTTCGAGGTGCCGACCTTCTTCAAGCTCTGCACGATCTTGCCGGGGAGCGCGCCGATGTACGTGCGGCGGTGACCGCGGATTTCGGCCTCGTCGCGCACGCCGCCGAGCGCCAAACGCACGAATTTTCGGCCGGTCGCGCGCGCAATGCTCTTCGCGATGCTCGTCTTGCCGACGCCGGGCGGCCCCACCAAGCAGAGGATCGGCCCGCGTAGCTGCTTCGTGAGCGCCTGCACCGCGAGGTACTCGACGATGCGCTCTTTACACTTCTTGAGACCGTAGTGGTCCTCGTCGAGGATGCGTTCGGCCTCGACGACGTCGAAGCGCTCCTCCGTCTTCTCCATCCACGGCAAGCCGAGGATCCAGTCGATGTAATTGCGTACGACGGTCGCTTCGGCGCTCGTCGGGTGCATCATCTTGAGCTTCTTCAGCTCCTTGCGCACCTTCGCCTGAGCCTCTTCGCTCATGCGCTTCTGCTTGAGCTGCTCTTCGATCTCCTGGATCTCGTTCTTGAACTCGTCGCGTTCCCCGCCCCCGAGCTCCTTCTGGATCGCCTGCATCTGCTCGTTCAGGTAGTATTCCTTCTGCGTCTTCTCCATCTGCTTCTTGACGCGAGAACGGATCTTCTTTTCTACCTGGAGGATCTCGATTTCGGCCTGCATCAGCTCGTACAGGCGTTCGAGCCGCTTTTTCGGCTCGTCCATCTCGAGCAGGCCTTGGCGATCGGCGAGCTTGATGGTCGGCAGGTTCGCCGCGATGCTGTCCGAGAGCTTCGACGGATCGTCGACGCTCTGCACGCTCATCAAGACTTCCGGCTGCACCTTCTTGTTGAGCTTGACGTAAACCTCGAAGGTGCTCTGCACGCTGCGGATGAGCGCTTCGACCTCGACGTCGGCCTCGGCCTGCTCGGCGATCTCTTCGATCTCGGCGAGGAAGTAGTCGCCGCTCTCGAGGTAGCGCCGCACGCGCGCGCGCTGCCGCCCTTCGACCAGCACCTTCACGGTGCCGTCGGCGAGGCGCAAGAGCTGCACGATCGTGCCGACGGTGCCGACGGCGTAGATGTCGTCGGGCGTCGGATCGTTCGTCTTCGCGCTCTTCTGCGCGGCGAGGAAGATGTCCTTGTCGCGCGCCATCGCCTCGTCGAGCGCGGCGATGCTCTTGTCACGGCCGACGAAGAGCTGCGACACCATGTGGGGAAACACGATGATGTCGCGCAACGGCAGGGCCGGGAGCGTCCGCCGGTTGGTCCCGCCCTTGTCGCTCGGATCGTTCTTGAAGAACATCTCGGTCATCCTGGGTTACCACGTAAATGCGGAAGCGCAGCCGGCCCGGTCCCCTGCCGGAAGCTCTTCCGCCCGCGTCTCGAGTGGACGCCGAAATGCGCCGGATCGGCCGTGATCAGCCGACGCCGGCTTCCTTGTGATAGACGATGAGCGGCGGGTCGCCCTGGAGGATCGCTTCCTCGTTCACGACGACCTCCTTGATGCCCTGCTTCGAGGGCACGTCGTACATCACGTCGAGCATCGCCTCTTCCATGATGGCGCGGAGGCCGCGCGCGCCGCTCTCACGAGCGAGCGCTTTCTTCGCAATGGCCTGAAGCGCGCCTTTGGCGAACTTGAGCTTCACGCCGTCCATCTCGAACATCTTGTGGAACTGCTTGACCAGGCTGTTCTTCGGCTTGGTCAGGATGTCGATGAGCGCGTCCTCGTTGAGCTCGTGGAGCGTCGCGATGACGGGCAAGCGGCCGATGAACTCCGGGATCAACCCGAACTTCAAGAGGTCCTCCGGCTGCACGTTCGAGAGCAGTTGGCCGAGCTTCATGTCGGCCTTGCTCTTGATCTCGGCGCCGAAGCCGAGGCGGCTCTGCCCGAGCCGGCGCTGGATGATCTGGTCGAGGCCGACGAACGCGCCGCCGCAGATGAACAGGATGTTCGAGGTGTCGACCTGCAAGAAGTCCTGCTGCGGATGCTTGCGACCGCCCTTCGGCGGGACGTTGGCGATCGTGCCTTCGATGATCTTGAGGAGCGCCTGCTGCACGCCTTCGCCCGACACGTCGCGCGTGATCGAGGGGTTGTCGCTCTTCCTGCTGATCTTGTCGATTTCGTCGATGTAGACGATGCCGCGCTGCGCGCGCTCGACGTCGTGATCGGCGTTCTGCAAGAGCTGCACGATGATGTTCTCGACGTCCTCACCGACGTAACCGGCCTCGGTGAGCGTCGTCGCGTCCGCGATGGCGAACGGCACCTTGAGGATCTTCGCGAGCGTCTGCGCGAGCAGCGTCTTCCCGCTGCCGGTCGGCCCGAGCAGCATGATGTTGCTCTTGCCGAGCTCGACGTCGTCCGTCGAGATCTTCGAGTTGATGCGCTTGTAGTGGTTGTGAACGGCGACCGCGAGGATCTTCTTCGCGCGATCCTGTCCGACGACGTAGTCGTCGAGGATGGCTTTGATCTCGGCGGGCTTCGGGGTCGGATCGGCGCCGGTGGACGGCTCGTCCTTCTCGACCTCTTCCGCGATGATGTCGTTACAGAGCGCTATGCACTCGTCGCAGATGTAGACGGTCGGGCCCGCGATGAGCTTCTTCACTTCCTTCTGCGACTTGCCGCAGAAGGAGCAGCAGAGATTCCCGTTCGATTCGTCGCGCCTTCGTTCCACGTCGGTCCTTGGTGGCCCTATGTCCTTCGAGAAATTCTATGGCCGTGTCCCAATATGGGCAAGCCTCGGGAGCAGGATACGGCCGGGCGGGCCAAAGGTTCAGGGGTCGGGCCGGCCGCGAGCCGACGCACGACGCCCCATCACCTATGGCTCAGCCCTTCTGCTCGGATTTTTTTCGGGGGTCGAAGATGAGGTCGATCAGCCCGTATTCCTTGGCCTGGGCCGGACCCATGTAAAAATCGCGCTCGATGTCGCGGACGATGTCGTCCTTCGACTTACCCGTCGAGTGGACGAGGATGCCGACCAGCACGTCCTTGATGTGCCGGATTTCACGGGCCTGGATCTCGATGTCCGTCGCCTGCCCGCGCGCGCCGCCGAGCGGCTGGTGGATCATGATGCGCGCGTTCGGGAGCGCCGAGCGGCGCCCCTTTTCGCCCGCGCCGAGCAGCACGGCGGCCATGCTCGCCGCTTGGCCGATGCAAATGGTGCTCACCGGGCAGCGGACGTGCTGCATGGTGTCGTAGATCGCGAGGCCGGCCGTGACCACGCCGCCCGGCGAGTTCACGTAGAGCTGGATGTCCTTGTCCGGATCTTCGCTTTCCAAAAAGAGAAACTGGGCGATGACGATGTTCGCCACGTCGTCGTCGACCGCGCTGCCGAGGAACACGATGCGGTCCTTCAGCAGGCGGCTGAAAATGTCCCACGTCCGCTCGCCGCGATGCGTCGTCTCGACGACGTGCGGGTAGATGACGTTGTCGGTGATGCGCTCGGCGGCGGCGCGGGTCTCGAGCACTTTCAGGGCGTCGGAGCGGGTCTCGGGTCGTCGTCGTGCCATGGCAGGGGTCCTCAACCTTCTTCGATCTTGGCCTTCGCCTGGATGATGTCCAGCACCTTATTTTCCAAAATCATGCCGATCAGCATCTCGCGCTTCTGCGGCTCGCGGTACTCGACGCGGAGTTTCGCGACGTTCTTTCCGGTTTGCTCGGCGAGCTCTTCCAGGCCCTTCTCGATCTCGGCGTCGCCGATCTGAAGCGCTTCTTTCTTCGCGACCTCGGCCATGAGCAGGCCCGCCGCGACCTTGAGCTCGCTGTCCGCCCGAACCCGGGTGCGGAGCTCGTCGCCGATGCCCGTCGCCTGGTTCCCCTGCGAACGCGCGCGCTGCAAAATCTCCTGCTCGGTCACGCGCATCTGGCGCTCGACGAGCGACGGCGGCACCGGGATGGGGTTCGCGCGCACGAGGTCGACCACGAGCTGCTCGGCGAGCGCGTTCTCGGCGGCTTCGTTCGCTTCCTTCTCGAGCCGCTCGCGCAGGTCCTTCTCGAGATCGGCGAGGGTTTCGAACTTACCGAGGTCCTTCGCGAACTCGTCGTCCGCGTTCGGCAGCACGCGCTCTTTGACCGCCTTCAGCGTCACCTTGAAGGCCGCCGTCTTGCCCTTGAGCTTCTTGTGCTGGTGCCCGGGCGGCATCGGCACGTCGATGCTCTTCGACTCACCGACGGAGAGCCCGGCGAGCTCGTCCTCGAGGGGCGGCAGGAGCTGGCCGCGACCGAGCCACACCTGAAAATCGTTCGCGCCCGCGTCCGGGATTTTCTCGCCTTCGACCTCGACCTCGAAGTCGATGGTGACCACGTCGTCTTTGCCGGCGGCGCGCGCGGGCTTCGGATCCTCGAGCGTCGCGTGCGCTTCACGCAGGCGATCGATCTCGGCCTTGATTTGCTCGGCCGTCACTTCCGCCTTCGCGCGCTTGGCGCTCAAGCCCTCGTACTTGACGCTCTCGATCGACGGCAGCACCTCGACGCGCGCGACGTAAGAAAACGGCTGATCCTCCGCGAACGTCTTGCGCTCGATCGCCGGATCGCCGACGGGTTGCACCTTGCCCTCGTTCACCGCCTGCGGGTACGTCTCCTGCACGAGCAGGTCCACGACGTCACGCGCGATGCGCGGCCCGTAGACGTGCGAGAGCACCTTGCGCGGCGCCTTGCCGGGACGAAACCCGCGCACCTTCGCGTTCCGAGCGACGGCGGTGTACGCCTTCTCGACTTCGGATTTGACGCGCTCGCTCTCGATCTGGACGTTGAACTCGACGACGACGGGGCTCAGCCGCTGAACGGTTACCTGCATGGGGGCGCGAAAGGTACTTGTGAGCGCGAAGCCGTGCCACCAAAATCCCGCCGGACTTCGCGCGTCACGCGCGCCCGTTCGAGCTCCAAAAACTTGCCCTTCGAAACGCGACGCGCGGCGGACGACCCGGTCTCGCCGCGCGCTCGCTCCCCGAAGCGCGTTCCTGGAAAGCTCACGGCAGGGGATCGGGCTGGGCCGTTGCCCAGCCCCGGAACGGCGCTTCTACTCGTCGTCCTCTTCCTGCTCCGCTTGCCACAGGCTCTGCTCGAACGGATCCATGTCGAAATCCAGAGCTTCCGCGCCACTGTGCTCGAGCTCGTCGGTGGACCAGCCGATGCGCATGTCCGGGCGGATCTGCTCGCGCGTGAAGTCCTGAAAGCTCGAATATCCTCGGGGGGTCGCCATTTAGTGGTGTTTCCTCTCCGGCCTAAGACTACTTTTTCCTACTTAGACCTACATCTGCACACAATGTAGGCGGCAGCTGGACAGGAGCCAAAAAAAGCGCGGAGCTGTACCCTCACCCCTTCGACTCGCATGCCCGGTCCCCACATCATCGCGATCGCCAACCAGAAGGGTGGTGTCGGCAAGACGACCACGGCCGTGAACCTCGCGGCGAGCCTCGCCGCCGCCGAGCGACGGACCCTGCTCGTCGACATGGACCCGCAGGGCAATGCGTCGAGCGGCGTGGGCGTGCCGCCCGGCACCGCCGAGCGCACGATTTACGACGCGCTCATCGGCTCCGCCTCGCTCGCGGACGTGATCATGCCGACCAAGATCGGGACGCTCGACGTGGCGCCCTCGACCCAAGATCTCATCGGCGTCGAATACGAGCTCTTCGAGCAGGACCGCGGCACGCACCTGTCGTCGCTGCTGCGCGGCCCGGCCGTCGAACGCTACGACTACGTGATCCTCGATTCGCCGCCCTCGCTCGGCGTGCTCACGCTGAACGTGCTCGTCGCGGCGCAGCGCGTGGTGGTGCCGCTCCAGCCCGAATACTACGCGCTCGAGGGCATCACGTATTTGATGGCGACGATCGACCGCGTGAAATCGTCGCTGAACGCGGGGCTCGTGATGGAGGGCATCGTGCTCACGATGTGGGACCCGCGCAATCGTCTCGCGCACCAGGTCGCCGACGAGGTGCGCCGGCACTTCCGCGTGTTCGACGCGATCATTCCGCGCAACGTCCGCTTGAGCGAAGCGCCCTCGCACGGCTTGCCCGCGTTGCTGTACGACGCGGAGAGCAAGGGCGCGCAAGGTTACTTGAGCCTCGCGCGCGAAGTGATCGAGGGCGCGGCGTGAGCGATCTACCGAAGAAGCCCGTGCGCGGGCTCGGTCGCGGCCTCGACGCGCTCTTGCCCGTGCGTTCGCCGCCCCAGGCGCCCGATCGGCCGGCGGTCGATTACGGGCAAGGCAACGTGTTCAGCTGCGCGCTCGAGCGCATCGTGCCGCAGCGCGGCCAGCCGCGACAGCACTTCGAGAACGAGAAGCTCGACGAGCTCGCGCAGTCGATCAAGACGCATGGCCTGCTCGAGCCGCTCGTCGTGCGCA
>DATJXW010000317.1:0-29278 GCA_035499895.1 Polyangiaceae bacterium
CGTCGACGGGGGCGACGAGATCGACCTTGGGGCTCGCGGCGCGAGGCTTCTTCGCGGGGTGAGCGGGGGCGGGGGGCGCCGGCGATTTCGTGGGCGCGCTCGGCTCCGGAGCGGCGCTCGCCGACGGCGGTGTCGTTGCCGTCGCCGTGGGGGCAGGTTCCGGTTCGACCACGGCGCGCGGCGCGGGAAGCTCGATCGTAGGGAGCGCGGGCGCGAGCGCGGGCGCCGCGCTCGCGGCGTTCGTGGACTTCAGCGTCCGCAAGCCGACGAACGCGACGGCGGCGAGCAGCGCGGCGGCGAGCGCCGCGACGAGTGGCGCGCGGCGGGGCGGGCGTGGCGCGGGTTGAGTCGGCATCTCGCTCGCGCGCGGCGTGACGAGCGGCGCGCCCGGCGCGATGGAGAGGCCCGCGGCAGGCGCGAGGTCCACGGGCGCCCGGTCGATCATGATCGCGCGAAGCGAGCCCGCGCTCTGGGAGGTGAGTTGCGACTTGTCTCCGCCTTGGAGCTCGGCGAGCGCCCGCTCGTCGGCGGCGAGCTGAAAACGACGGAGCGCCTCGCGGCGCGCGACCCCGCGATCTCCCATCACTTTGGCGAGGTACTCCTTGACCTGCGCCTCGAAGCGCGGGGCGAACGCTTCCGGCACCGCGCCTTCGAGCGCGACGCGCAGCGCTTCGGCGCTCGCGTGCCGGTCCGCGGGATCTTTCGCGAGCGCCTTCATCAGCACGGCCTCGAGCGCGGGCGGGAAATCCGGCTGGTGGAACGACGGTCGCGTCGCGGGCGTGTCGCTAGTGATGGCGCGAATGATGTTCGGCTTGTCGCCCGTCTTGAACGGATGGCGGCCCGCCGTGAGCAAATAAAGCGTGATGGCGAGCGAGAACACGTCGGCGCGGCGATCGACGTCGTCGCCGAGCACCTGCTCGGGCGCCATGTACGAGTACTTGCCCTTGATCTCGCCGTTTTCGGTGAAGGAAGCGTCTTCCTTCATCGCCTTGGCGATGCCGAAGTCGACGAGCTTCACGACGCCCGAATGCGTCACGAGCACGTTGTGCGGCGAAACGTCACGGTGCACGACACCGAGGTGCACGCCGAGGTCGTTCGTGAGCTCGTGGGCGGCGTGGAGGCCGCGGCACGCCTGCGCGACGAGATTCACGGCGACGGCCAGCGGAATCGCCCCGCGCTCCTCGGCCCGCTTCAGGACGAAGCCGAGCGACTCGCCGTCGATCCACTCCATCACGAGGTAGAGGTGGCCGCGGTTTTCACCGAGCTCCGTGGTCTGAACCACGTTCGAGTGTTGGATCAGCGACGCGATGCGCGCTTCCTCGAGCAGCATCTGCTCGATGCGCGCGTCGTTGCGGAGCTCCGGCAAGAGCGTCTTGATCGCCACGAGCTTCTGGAAGCCGCGCGCGCCCTTGAGCCGGGCGACCCAGACCTGGCCCATTCCGCCCCGCGCCACCTGGGCCAAGAGCTCGTAACGCCCGAGCGCCTGTCCGGGCGAGAGCACTTCCGCTTCAACCATTCGCCGCCACGTCAACTCCACCCCGCCCAACGGCCAGTCGCTCCGCGGGATTAGACTGGCTCACTCCCGGGGGTGTTCGCGGCTCTTTTTCGGGCGCACCTCGGCCTACCTCGACGCTTTTCGTTCGCGTCCGAGCAAAACCGCTCGGTGCCTCTCGCACGAGCCCGCGGCGCGGCAGCGTGGCGCGACCGCGGGCTTCCGACGTTTCAACGGCTCAGCTGCAGCCCATCGAGTTGCCGCAATTCAGGCACTTGTAGCAGGCGCCGTTGCGCACCGTGATGTGACCGCAGGAGTCGCACACCGGCGCATCGCCCATCATCTCCTCGAGCTGGGCGTCGAGCGCGCCGTGAGCTTCACCCGCGTGCGCGTCGGCGCTCGGCGCGACGGAGGCGGGCGGCGGCAAGAGCGAGACCGGCGGCCGCTCTTCGGCGATGAGCTTCGGCACGGTCGGATCTTCGATCGCGGTCGGAGCCTCGGCCGGCTTCACCTGCGCGAAGTCGTAGCGCTTCAGGTATTCGACGCCGAGAACGCGGAAGATGTAATCGACGATCGACGTCGAGAACTTGATGTTCTCGTGGCCCGTGACGACGCCGTGCGGCTCGAAGCGCGTGAACGTGAACTGCTCGACGAACGTCTCGAGCGGCACGCCGTACTGCAGGCCGACGGACACGGCCATCGCGAAGCAGTTCATCAGCGAGCGGAAGGCGGCGCCTTCCTTGTGCATGTCGATGAAGATCTCGCCGAGCGAATGGTCGTCGTATTCGCCGGTGCGCAAGAACACCTTGTGCCCGCCGACGTACGCTTCCTGCGTGAAGCCGCTCCGCTTCTTCGGCAGCCGCACGCGGTGACCCTCCGGGCGCCGCAGCGTCGCGGGCGCCGAAATGGTGGCGACCGCCGCCGCCACGGGCGAGCTCGACTCCTCTTCCTTCCGCTCCTTGCTCGACGTGTTGAGCGGCTGCGACGCCTTGCAGCCGTCGCGGTAGAGCGCGACCGCCTTGAGCCCGAGCTTCCAACCCTCTTCGTAGATCTGCCGCACGTCCTCCACGGTCGCGTCGTTCGGCAGGTTCACGGTCTTGCTGATCGCGCCCGAGAGGAACGGCTGCGCCGCGGCCATCATCTTCACGTGCGCCATCGGCGGCAGGAAGCGCTGGCCGGTCTTGCCACAGCGGTTCGCGCAATCGAACACGGGGTAGTGCTCCTCGCGCAGACCCGGCGCGCCCTCGATCGTCATGCGGCCGACGATCACGTCGTTCGCCTGCTCGATCTCGGCCTCGCCGAAGCCGAGGTACTTGAGCAGGCTGAAGCCCGGCTGGCTCATCTTTTCGGCCGTCACCCCGAGCCGCTCGTACGTCTCCTTGCCGAGCACCCACGGCGCGAAGGCGAGGTTCAGCTCGAACACGCCGGGCAGCGCCGCCTCGATCTTCGCGAGGTCGGCGTCCTCGAGGCCCTTCTGCTTGAGCGCCGCGCGGCTCACGCCGGGGGCGCCGAGCAGCGTGTTCGTGCCCGACACGTACGCGACGATCTCGCTGATCTGCGCCTCGCTGTAGCGCAGGCGGCGCAGCGCTTCCGGCACGGATTGGTTCACGATCTTGAAGTAGCCGCCGCCCGCGAGCTTCTTGAACTTCACGAGCGCGAAATCGGGCTCGATGCCCGTCGTGTCGCAGTCCATCAAGAGCCCGATGGTGCCGGTCGGCGCGAGCACGGTCGCTTGCGCGTTGCGGAAGCCGTGCTGGCCGCCGAGGTTCACGACCGCGTCCCAGTCCTCGCACGCCGCGCGCCAGAGCGGCTCCGGGCAGTCGTCGCGATTGATGGCGTAGGCCGCGTCCTGGTGCATGCGCATCACGCGCAGCATGGGCTCGCGGTTCTTCGCGTAGCCGGGGAAGGGGCTCTTGCTCGCCGCCATCTTCGCGCTCACCGCGTAGGCGTGACCGCACAGAATGGCGGTGAGGGCGCCCGCGATCGCGCGGCCCTTGTCGGAGTCGTACGGGATGCCCTGCAGCATCAACACGGTGCCGAGGTTCGCGTAGCCGAGCCCGAGCGGGCGGTAGTCGTGGCTGTTTTGCGCGATGTTCTTCGTCGGGTAGCTCGAGAGGTCGACCAAAATCTCCTGCGCAACGAAGAAGATCTCGATGGCGTGACGGTAGCCCTCGATGTCGAAGCTCCCGTCCGCGCGCAGAAACTTCGTGAGGTTCAAGGACGAGAGGTTGCAGGCCGTGTCGTCCAAGAACATGTACTCGGAGCACGGATTGGACGCGTTGATCTGCCCGCTGTTCGAGCAGGTGTGCCAGCGGTTGATGGTCGTGTCGTACTGAACGCCCGGATCGGCGCAGCTCCACGCCGACTCCGCGATCATCGTCCAGAGGTCGGCCGCTTCGTACGTGTCCACCACGGCGCCGGTCGTGCGCATGATGGTCTGCCATTTGCCGTTCGAGAGCGCGGCTTTCATGAACTTCTCCGAGACGCGCACGGAGTTGTTCGAGTTCTGGCCGCTCACCGTGTGATAGGCCTCGCCGTTGAAGTCGCTCTCGTAGCCGGCGGCGATGAGCGCGCGAGCCTTCTTCTCCTCGCGCACCTTCCACTGGATGAAATCGACGATCTCGGGGTGATCCATGTCGAGGCACACCATCTTCGCGGCGCGCCGCGTGGTGCCGCCGCTCTTGGTCGCGCCGGCCGCGCGATCGAGCACCTCGAGGAAGCTCATGAGGCCGCTCGACGTGCCGCCGCCCGACAGCTTCTCTTGCTTGCCGCGGATGGAGCTGAAGTTCGAGCCCGTGCCGGAGCCGTACTTGAAGAGCCGCGCTTCGGCCTTCACGAGGTCGTAGATCGACATGAGGTCGTCATCGACGGCCTGGATGAAGCATGCCGAGCACTGCGGGCGCGAGTAGGCGTTCGCGGTTTCGGTGACGGTGTCGGTGCCGGGCGTCCACGCCCAGTTGCCGCCCGAGCCCTCGATGCCGTACTCGTGAAAGAGGCCGCAGTTGAACCAGACCGGCGAGTTGAACGCGCCGTACTGGTTGGTCATCATGAACGTGAGCTCGGCCTCGAAGGTGTCGGCGTCCTTCTTCGTGGCGAAATAGCCGCCGAACTCCTCACCGGCGACGCGAATCGTGTGCGCGATGCGGCGCACGACCTGGCGCACGCTCGTTTCGCCCTGCGCCTTGTCGCCGTAGAGGCCCGCCTTGCGGAAGTACTTCGAGACGACGATGTCGGTCGCGAGCTGCGACCACTCCGCCGGGATCTCGGCGCCGTCCATCTTGAACACCACGGAGCCGTCGGGGTTCGTGATGACGCTCTGCCGTCGCTCCCACACGACGCCCGCGAGCGCGTCTTCACCGGCTTGCGTGTAGTGCCGATCGATGACGAGGCCCTTCTTCTTCCGCGCCTGCGCCGCCTTCGACGAGGTCGGGGGCTCGGACTCCGTGCCGCTCTGCTTCACGTCGAAAGTTTTTTGACCCACGAACGTCGATTGCGCCATGTGCTCCGTGCCTCCTCGACCTTTCCGACTCTTTTCCACGCGTTCGGCACTCCGAACGACAAACGAATCCCGACCGCTCCGGTGAGGCCCGATGGACATCGAGCACCACGACCGGCGCGCTTCCTCGAATTTCCCGTCGAGTCGCCGGAACTCAGCGACTCTGCTTTCTGGCTTCGCGAACCCTCTCAGCCCCCTGGGCGGGCGGTGTGAGAGGCGGGGCGCTTTGACTCGCGCACCCTGGACTTACGTAACGTGCTGATGTTTCGAGCAGTACTTCCTGCTCGAAGCGAGTTCCGACACATACCCCAAGCCTTTGGGCAACCACAAGCAAAAAACCCAAGACCTAGGGGTATCCTACATCGTAACCATTGCGGTAAGTCAGCGCTCCTACTGAACTTTCGACGCTGAACAAAAAGACATGGCTCAACACCATGTGCCCCGAAGTTGTTCAGTGGGGATCCCACTTCCATCAACAGGTCCCACAGAGGGGATCCGGAGGCGCACTCGGAAAGCGGGGAGCGGCACAGAGGTTTTCCACCGGAAGCTCGCTAACGCGTTCGCGGTGCCGCAGGTCGTCCAGAGGCGCGCCACAACATGCCCAGAGCCGCGAGCCTCGGTGGCGAGCGCGTTTTCAGGACGCCAAAGCTGCGCGTCGCGATGATCGCCGGCGGCGTGCAACGAGGACGGCGCCGGACGCATCGAAGCGCGTGGCCGGGGCCCGCATTCAAGGCCCCGGCCGCTCCCCCCGAAAATTCGCGGTCTATTGGTGCGGCAGCGTCTTTTCGATGCTGAACTCGCGTTCGGGATCCAGCACCGACACCGCGCCGAAGCGCGTGAGGGTGCCGGCGATCGCCGAGGCGTCGCCGGCCACGACGACGACGAGCGAATCGTGCCGGAAGGTGTGCGACGCCGTGCGCGCGACCGTTTCGGGATCGAGCTCCCGCACGGCGTGCCGGTACTCGTCGTAGGTTTCGTCGGGCAGGCCGAGCACGCTGAGGCGCGCCGTCAGATCGGCGACCGCGCCCGCCGTTTCCATCTTGAAGGCGAAGCTGTCGGCGAGAAAGTGCGCGGCGCGGTCGAGCTCGTCGCCGCTCGGCGCGCTCGTGGACATGCGGTCGTAGTGCTCGAGGAGAGCGGCCACCGTGTCCGCCGTCTTCGCGGTCTGGGTGCCGGCGGAGAGCACGACGGGCATCGGACCGTGCGCCGGTTCTTCGACGTAAGAACCCGTGTTGTAGGCGAGCGAGCGCTTTTCGCGCACGTCGAGGAACAGGCGCCCGGCGACGCCGCCGCCCAAGATCTGGTTCGCGGCCATGAGCGCCGGGTACTCGTCGCTCCGCCGTTCCGGACCGAGCGCGCCGACGAACACCTGGCTCTGCGTGCTGCCCGGGCGGTCGACGACCAGAATTTTCCGGCCGTTCGGGCCGCGCGCGTCGCTGAAGCTCGGCGGCGAGGGCTTCACGCCGTGCCACTTGCCGAAGACGCGCTCGGCGGATTTCTCGAACTCGTCGGGCGTCACGTCGCCCGTCACGACGAGCACGGCGTTTTCGGGCGTGACGTGCTCCTTGTACCAGCGCTTGACGTGCTCGAGCTTGAGCGCGGCCATCTCGTCCGGGAGCGCGTCGTAACGGGCGTACGGATGCACGCCGACCGGCATTTCGTAGAGCTCGCGGTAGAGCACCATCGACGCGAGCCAGCTCGGGCTCGTGCGCGCGCGGTCCTTCACGCGGTCGATCTCGCGCTGGCGCAGCTTGTCGAATTCGCCGGCGGCGAAGCGCGGCTGTTCGACCACGGCGCCGAGAATATCGAGCGCCGCGTCGAGATCGCCGCTCGTCGCGCCGAGGCCGATGCGGGTCGAGTCGCGATCGGTCGCGATCGAGAGATGCGCGCCGAGGCCCTCCGTTTTTTCGGCGAGCTCTCGGCTCGTCCAGGCGCCGGCGCCGCCGTCCTTCAAGAGCTTGCCGGTGAGCGCCGCGAGGCCCGGCAAATCGCCGTCGGTCGCTTGCCCCGAGCGCACGATGAGCCGGAGCTCGACCACCGGAAAGCCCGGGCGCGGCACGATGGCGAGCTCGAGCCCGCCTTTGAGCTGACGATGCACGATGCTCGGAAAAGGCGTCGTCGGGCGCACGGGCGACGACGGGGGCTCCGACAGCGGATCCGCCGACGCGACGGGCGCGGCCGTCGGTAGCGGTGCGAGCGGCGGCGTGGGGGCACGCGGGGCGGGGGCGGGAGCCGGCGCCGCGCACGCGGGCAACCAGGCGAGCGCCACGAGCGCGCCGAAGCGGCGCGTGACGTTGCGACGCGTCATACGGAAGTGCTTCACGGAGTGCTCCTCGGCTTCGGCGTCACCTCGAGCACCACGCGCCGGTCGTCGCCGAGGTAGCGCGCGGCGGCCGCCTGCATGTCTTTCGCGGTGACCGCGTCGTAGTGCGAGAGCTCGTGTGCGATGCCGCGCGCGTCGCCCCAGAGGAGCTCGTACTCGCCGAGCTCCATCGCCCGGCTGAGCGACGACTCGAGCCCGAACACGAAGGCCGAGCGCAGGCGCTTCTTCAACCGCGCGAGCTCCGCTTCGCTCGGCGGCTTTTTGCGGACGCGCTCGAGCTCGGCGTCGAGGGCGCGCTCCACGGTCGGCAAGTCGGCGCGCTCGGCGAGCACGGCCTGGACCGTGAACTGGTCCGGACCCGCGAAATCCCGCGTGGAAGCGCGTGCGTCGAGCGCGAGCGCCCGGCTCCGAACGAGCTCCTGATACAGGCGGGCGCTGTCGCCGTCGCCGAGCAGCATCGCCACGAGCTCGAGCGCGTAGTGCTCCGGCGTGTGGCTCGCGGGAATGAGCCACGAGTAAAAGACGGCGGGCGTCTTCGCGTTCGCGTCTTCGAGCTTCTCACGCGCGGGCTTCGCCTCGGGCAGCGTCGAGGGCAGCGCGATCGGCTCGACCTTGCGCTCGGGGATCGCTCCGAAATAGCGCTCCACGAGATCGAGCGCGTGGTCCGGCTCGAAGCTCCCCGCGATCGTGAGCACGGCGTCGTTCGGCGCGTAATGGTGCTCGTAGAAGTCGCGCGCCCAGGACACGTCCGCGTGGTCGAGGTCCGCTATCTTGCCGATCGTCGGGTTCGCGTAGGGGGCATAGTTCGCGAAGACGAGCTCGCCGAGCCTAAGCGCGCCGAGCATGTACGGCACGTTCTGGTAGCGCATGCGGTACTCCTCCTTCACGACCGCGCGCTGGTTCTCGAAGTTTTCCGCCGAGACGTCGAGGGCGCGCATGCGGTCGGCTTCGAGCCAGAGCGCGAGCTCGAGCTCACCCGACGGCAGCACCTCGTAATAGTTCGTGCGATCGGCGTCCGTGGTCCCGTTGAGCGAGCCGCCGCGCTCGCTGATGAGCGAGAAATGCTGGCCCTTCTTCACGTGCTCGCTGCCCTCGAACATCATGTGCTCGAAGAGATGGGCGAAGCCGCTCTTGCCGGGCGGCTCGTGCCGCGAGCCGACTCCGTACGTCACCGCCACCGCTACCGTCGGTGAGCTCGCCTCGGGCACGAGGACGACCCGGAGTCCGTTCGGCAGCGTCCGGCGTTGGATCGCGACGGCGAAGCTCTCGAGCGCCTGAGCGGGATCGGCCGTCTTGGCGAGGGCGGGTGCGCTCGCTGCGAGGAGCGGTCCCGCGAGCAGCCATGCGACGGCGTGTCGGCGGAGGGGCATGCCGCGACTTACCACGAGTGCCGGCCGTCTGTTCCCGCGCTTATCGAAGTCCTTCGAGAATCCGGGCGAGTGTGCGCCGATTTGGCGGTCACGGCCCTTCGACGCTAATCTAGGACTTTAGTGCTAGTGCTGCTCGGTCCCGAATTCGACGGCAGCGATCAGGGGTACCAGACCCTGGCGCGCGCGACGGGTCTCGTGCTCTACGACCTTCGCACGCGCGTGAAGCCGGGCAGCTGGGGTCTCGTGAAGGCGTTCGGCGACGCCGCGCAAGCCGAAGAGCTCGCGCAAAAGCTCAAGGCTTCGAGCCTGCCGGTCGTCGTGATCGACCGCGCCGTCACGACTGATCCGGACCGCAAGCACGCCACGGTGCACGGACTCACGCTCGGGGACGCGAGCTTCTCGCTCAAGCTCAAGGATCGCGAGATGACGATCCCGTACGGCGCGCTCAACTGCATCGTCGAGGGCGAGGTGCAGCCCGGACGCGCGGCCTCGGTCGCCGCGACCGGAGCGGCGAGCAGCGGCGCCCTGCGCGCCGTCGCGCCCGGCAACGCCGAGCTCCAGGTTTTTCGCGAAGCGCAGCTCGTCGCGCCCATCGGCTACCTGGCGGCCGACCTCCATTTCGCGACCGTGCTCTGGATCGCCCGCCTCGACTCCCGCGTCTTCGACTTCGGTCCGGCTCGCACCGGCAACGTCGCGGTCGATCTGGCGAACGTGACGAACGCGCTCGCGAGCCGCGCGGGCGTGCGCGTCGATCGCAGCGTGCGCGCGTCGAGCGTCGCGTCGTTCGCCGAGCAGCCGGCCGCCCTGCGCAGCGCGTCACTGCCGCCGTCCACGCTCCGCAGCAAGAACGACGCCGCCGACGCGCGCTTCGACTCTTACTCGCGCGTGCTCGGCGAGGCCGAACGGCTCCGGCGCCGCGCGGGCTGAAGCGCGCCCCGGCGGCTCATTTCGGCTGGCCGCCGTCGCACTCGGTCTTCGCGCCGTGCCGGCAGAGGTCGCGCGCATGCTCGACGAGCGCCCACGCGTGCCGATCGTTTTCGTCCACGCCCTGGCCCGATTCATAGCGCCCGGCGAGCACGAGACAGGCGTGCGGCGAGCGCTCCTCGCAGCGCCGCACGAGGCGGGTGAGCTCGACCTTGCGGAGCTTCTCGGCGCGCGCGGCGTCGCGCGGGACGAGCGCGCCGGTGTCGTACGCGTCCGCGGCCCGGCCGCACTCCTCCGGATCGACTTCGTAACAGCGGATTTCGGCGCGCGTGACTTCGCTCTTGGTCGTCGCGGGCGGGAGCGGGATGGCGAAGGGGAAGACCGGCGCGCTCGCGGACGGCGCGGGCGCAGGCTGGTTCGCCGCGGGCGGGCTCGACGGCTCCGGCGCCACGGTGGCGGACTCCGTGGCGACGGCGGAGGGCGTCGTCGTGCTCGTCGTGGTCGCGGTGAGCGTGTCGCTCGTCGCCGTCGCGGACGGCGGCGGCGCGGGCGTCACCGAAGTGGTTCGCGCGGTGCCTCCGCTCGCGTTGCCGGGCGAAGCGGCGACGCGCGTCTGCGCGCTTTGCCAACCGAAGCCCGCCACGACTCCGACGGCGGAGCCGAGCAACACGGCCACCGCGCCCGAGCGCATCTAGACCAGGCCCTGGCGCGCGAGGAGCGCGTCGACTTCGGGCTTGCGCCCCATGAAGCTCACGAAGAGCTCCATCGGGTCGCGGCTGTCGCCGCGCGAGAGCAGCCGTTCACGAAAATCGGCCCCCACGCGCGGGCTCATGACGCCCTCGCGCCGGAAGCGGCCGAAAGCGTCCGCGTCGAGCACCTCGGCCCACTTGTACGAGTAATACCCCGCGGCGTAGCCGACCGGGTGCGAGAAGAGGTGCCCGAAGCTCGCGAGCATGCCGTAACCCGGGGGCAGCTCGGACGCCGCGTAGCGCTGCAAGATGCGGTTTCCGTACGCGAGCGGGTCGCCGTCCTTGGCGGGATCGAAGTCCATGTGGAGCGCGAGGTCGACCGCCGCGAAGCCGAGCTGGCGCATTTGCATGCTCGCCGCGCGATAGGTGCGCGCCGCACGCAGGCTCTCGAGCAGCGCGTCGGGAATCGGCGCGTTCGTCTCGAAGTGCCGCGCGAAGAGGTTCAGCCCCTCGCGCTCCGAGCACCAGTTCTCCATGATCTGAGACGGGAGCTCGACGAAATCCTGCACCACGCGCGTCCCGGCGAGGCTCCGCACCGGCACGGTGCTCAAGCAATGATGGAGCAGGTGCCCGAACTCGTGGAAAATCGTCTCCACGTCGCGGTGCGTGAGGAGCGACGGCTTGCCTCCGACGGGCGGCGCGACGTTCGCGCAAAACACGGCGAGGTGCGGCGTCGGCGGCACCGCCGCGACGAGGCCGTGCATCCACGCGCCGCCGCGCTTGCTCTCCCGCGGGTACGGATCGACGTAGAAGAGGCCGATTTCGGCGCCCTTTTCGTCGTGGAGCCGGAAGGCCCGCACGCTCTCGTGCCAGGTGCTCACGCCCTCGGCCGGCACGATGCGCACGCCGAAGAGCGTCTCGGCCAGCCGAAAGGCGCCGCCGAGCACGCTCTCGAACGGGAAGTACGGCCTGAGCGCCTCGTCGTCGAAGGCGTAGCGCTCGCGCTTGAGCTTCTCCGCGTAGTAACCCACGTCCCACGGCAGGAGCTCGGGCGCGTTCGGCCCTTCGAGCTCGCGCCGAAACGCGACGAGCTCGCTCTTTTCGCGCACGAACGCCTGCTCGGTGCGTGCCGTGAGGTCGGCGACGAAATGCTGCGCCTCGGCGCCGGTCTTCGCCATGCGCTCCTCGGTGACGAGGTCGGCGAAATGAGCGAACCCGAGCAGGCGCGCCTTTTCGCGCCGGAGCTCGAGCAAGCGCAGGACGAGCGCGCGGTTGTCGTGAGCGCCGCTCGTCGCGCGATCGTTGTAGGCGCGCCAGATGGTTTCGCGCAGCGCCGCGTCGTCGGCGTAGGTGAGCACGGCGGTCACGCTCGGCGCGTGGAGCGTCAAGCGATAGCCGCTCTTTTTGCTGGCGATGGCCGCTTCGCGCGCGAGCTCGACGGCCGAGGTCGGAACGCCCGAGAGGCGCGAGGAGTCGGGCAAAATCAGGTCGAACGCGTTCGTGTCGTCGAGCACGTTTTGGGAAAACTTGGACGCGACCCGAGCGAGCTCGCGGTCGAGCTCCCGCAGGCGCTCCTTGCCCGCGGCCGGCAAGCGCGCGCCGTGCCGGCGGAACTCGGCGAGCGTCTTTTCGAGGAAGCGTCCTCGCGTCGGATCGAGCCCGCGCGCCTCCGGCGTCTCCGAAAAGGCGACGAGCCGCGCGAAGAGTCCGGCGCGGAGCGGGATGCCGGCCCAGAGCGCGCTCACGTCCGGCAGCACCGCGTTGTAGGCGTCGCGCAGCGCGGGCGTCGTCGCCGTGCTCTCGAGGTGCTCGACGAGACCCATCGCCGTCTCGAGCGCTTCCGTCGCGCGTTCGAGCGCCCCGAGCGTGGCGGCGTACGTCGGCGCGCTCGTGTCCCGCTCGAGGGCGTCGAGCGCGGCCGTGGTTCGCGCCAAGAGCTCACGAATGCCGGGTTCGACGTGCTCGGCCCGGACGAGGTCGAAGGGCGGGGGCGAAACCAGATCGAGCAGCGGGTTTTCCACGGGATCGCGACTATAGCACTCGTGTCAGCTCCGCCTCGATCGGAAGCGGGCACTCTATCGGCTACACTCGAGTGCGCATGACCTCGGACGAGACGAGCGAGAGCGTCGAGGGGCGGCTGCTCTGGCAGCCGAGCGCGGAGCGGGTCGCGGACAGCAGGCTTTCGGCGTTCGTCGCGTGGCTCGCGGCCGAGCGCGGGCTCACGTTCGCGTCGTACGACGAGCTCTGGCGTTTTTCGGTCGAAAAGCTCGAGGCTTTTTGGCCCGCCCTCGCCGCATACTTCGGGGTGCATTTCCACACGCCGCCGAGCGCCGTCCTCGCCGGCAAAATGCCCGACGCCCATTGGTTCCCCGGCGCCACCTTGAATTATGCCGAGCACGCTCTGCGCACGCGCGGGGAGGCCGAAGCCGTGGTCTTTCGGGCCGAGGACGGCCGGCGCTCGGTGCAGAGCTTCGCGGAGCTCGGAGCGCTGGTCGCGCGCGTCCGGGCGGGCCTCGTGAAACTCGGGGTCGGGCGCGGTGACCGCGTCGCGGCGCTGCTGCCGAACCGGCCGGAAACCGTCGCGCTGTTCCTCGCCACCGCGAGCCTCGGCGCCATCTTCTCGAGCTGCTCGCCCGAGTTCGGCGTGGCGAGCATTCTCGACCGCTTCCGGCAGATCGAGCCGAAGGTGTTCGTGACGGTCGACGGCTATCGCTACGGTGGGAAAGCTTTCGATCGCACGGCGGACGTGCGCGCCATCGCGGCCGCGCTCCCGGGCGGGCCGGCCGTCGTCGTGCTCGCGGAGGTGGGTGCGGACGTGGAGCTCGCGGGCGCGCTGTCATTCGAAGAGCTCACGCGCGAGGCCGCGGAGCTCGCGTTCGAGCCGGTGCCGTTCGAGCACCCGCTCTGGATCCTGTATTCGTCCGGCACGACCGGCTTGCCGAAACCCATCGTGCAGGGCCACGGCGGGATCTTGCTCGAACATTTGAAGGCGGTCGGGCTCCACGGCGACCTCGGTCCCGGCGACCGCTTCTTCTGGTTCTCGACGACGGGGTGGATGATGTGGAACTACCTCGTGAGCGGTCTCGCCGTCGGCGCGACGATCGTGCTTTACGACGGGAGCCCCGCGCACCCCGGTCTCGGCGCGCTCTGGAAGCTCGCCGAAGCCGAGCGCGTCACGTATTTCGGCGCGAGCGCGCCCTTCCTGCTCGCGTGCAAGAAAGCGAAGCTTTCGCCCGGGACGAAGCACGATCTCGGCGCCCTCCGCGCCCTCGGCACGACCGGCGCGCCGCTGCCCGCGGACGGCTTCGTTTGGGTCTACGAAAACGTGAAGAGCGATCTCTTGCTCGCCTCCGTGAGCGGCGGCACCGACGTGTGCACGGCGTTCGTGCTCTCGTGTCCGTGGCTCGCGGTGCGCGCGGGCGAGATCCAATGTCGCGGCCTCGGCGCGAAAATCGAGGCGTTCGACGGCGAGGGACGGCCCGTCATCGGCGAGGTCGGCGAGCTCGTGCTCACCGAGCCGTTGCCGTCGATGCCGGTCGGCTTCTGGGGCGACGCGGACGGCTCGCGCTTTCGCGAGAGTTACTTCTCGACCTATCCGGGCGTCTGGCGCCACGGCGACTGGATCAAGATCACCGAGCGCGGCTCGTGCGTGATCTACGGCCGCTCGGACTCGACGCTGAATCGCGGCGGCGTGCGCATGGGCACGAGCGAATTTTATCGCGTGGTCGAGGGCCTCGCCGAAATCAGCGACAGCCTGGTGGTGGACACGGGCTCGCTCGAAGGCGACGCGGTCGGCAAGCTGTGGCTCTTCGTCGTGCTCGCGCCGGGCGTCACGCTCGACCAGCCGCTCAAAAATCGCATCAAAGACCTCGTGCGCCGCGACCTCTCCCCGCGCCACGTGCCGGACGCGATTCGCGCCGTGCGCGCGATCCCCCGCACGCTGAACGGGAAGAAGCTCGAGGTGCCGGTGAAGCGCATCCTGCTCGGTGCCGCCCCGGAAAAAGCCGCGAGTCGCGACACCATGGCCGATCCGAGCGCGCTCGACGCCTTCGTGGAGCTCGCGAAGAGCGGCCCGCCGCGCCCCTCTACGCCGCCGTGATCGCCGGCGCCGCGACGCCGAGTCGCTTCGCCGCGATCGCGACGGCGCGCGCGCTCACGTCGACCCCGGCCCAGTGCCGTCCGAGTCGGTCGGCGACGGCGAGCGTGGTGCCGGAGCCGCACATCGGATCGAGCACGCGGCCCCCGGCGAGCGACGCGGCGCGCACGATGCGTTCGAGCAGGGCTTCGGGTTTTTGAGTCGGGTAGCCGGTGGCCTCGCCGAGGAGCGGCGTGTTGGCGCGCATGGCCGGACAATCCGCCCACACGCTGCCGCGGCGCCGGCCGGCGTCCGCATAGTAGCGGTAGGTTTTGCCGCCGAGCGTGCGCTCCCGATAACGGCGGCCGTCGCCGTCCAGCCGGTTGAAATGCATGCGCTGGCTCGTCTCGGCGTACGGCTCGCGCAGGGCCGGATCGTCGTCGTTCCAGATCATCTCGCGCCCGCGCGCGTAAATCAGGATCGTCTGGTGCGTCACGCTCGGCCCGCCGCGGCGCCGCCCGCCGTTCCCCGGCAGCCACACGATTTCACCGCGGAAGCCGCCGCGGCCGAACACGCGATCGGCGAGCACTTTCGCTTCGTGCACGGCGCGGTGATCGAGGTGCAGAAACAAGCTGCCGCGGTCGCTCATGGCTTCACGCACGCACGCGAGCCGCGGCTCGAGCATCGCGAGGAAGCGCTCGACGCCGCCCCAGCTGTCCTTGTAGGCGCGCTCGCCCCGAGCCCGGTCGCCGCGCCCGTCGCGGATGCCGTGGTGCGCGCGCGTGTCGAACGGCGGGTCGAGGTAGACGAGATCGAACGCGCCCGTTTTCGCGAGTTTCGGCACGAGCGTCAAACAGTCGCCGACCGAGAGCGAGCCGAGCCGCGCGCGTTTGCTCGAACGTTCGGGCACGGGCGCGTTCACTCGCCGGGCTCCAGCGGATCCCGTGCCTTCGGCGGCGCCGATTTGGCGCCGAGCGCGCCGTTCGCGCCGGGCGCGGGCGAGCCGCGGGCGGCGTCGAACGGCGTCGCGTCGCTCGGCAAAGGCAGCGGTTCGAGCGGCGGATCGTCGGCGACGAGGAGCGCGAGCTTGCTCTCGTCGACCGGCACGGGCGCGGGCAACGCGGGGAGCCACTCCCAATACGGCCCGCCGCCGGTGCAGCCCTCGAGCGTCTCCTCCACGCTGCACGCGATGCGCAGGTGAATGTGATCGTCGTGCGGCATGCTGTCGCCGGGCTGCCACATGACGCTCTGTACGTGCAGCACGAGCTCGAGCGGCTCGCCGCGCGCGAGCGCGTAATCGACGAGCAGCGCCTCGACGTTGCGGCTCGCGAACATGAACTGCACGCCGATTTCCGGCGCGGTCACGAGCGCCTTCACGAGCTTCCACTCGTGTTCGATGTCGAGGCGCAAGATGTGCCCGTCCTCCGGCACGCGGGCGAGTCCGTCCGCCTCCACGCGGATGAAGCCGGGCGCGGTCACGCGCGCTCCGCCGGGCGTCAGGTACTGGTACAGGATGTCGACGTCGCGGCCGGTGCGGTGCGACTGGTGCCCGTCGATTTTGCCGCCATTTTTGGCCGAAAGATCGCCGATGACGAGCGGCGGCGCGAGCGGATCGTCCGCGGCGAGCTCGCGCGCGACGCGGGTGAGCGCGGCCACCAGGCGCGGGCGCCCGAAGTGATGCGCGCCCATCGGCCGGTAGCGGACGAAGCCCGGGCCCGACACCGGGAGCTCGACCGCGTCGGTTTGCACGCCGAGGTTCGGCGCGCCGACGGTGCCGTGAAAGCTCGGGGCGAGCGGGGAGGGCGTCGAGAGGCAGCCCGCGAGCGCGAGCGCGCCGAGGGGCGAGAGCGCCGCGCCCGAACGCAGGCTCACGCGCCTCTCCCCGGCAGGTAGCTCGCGATCTCGGCCTCGACGGCCAGGGTGCGCCCGGGTGCCGCGTAGTCGGGCGCGAGCATGTAGTCGTCGCGGTGCAGGAGAAAACCCTGCTCGACGAAGGCTTGCAACGCGTTCTTCAGCGTCGGCTTGCTCACGGCCTCGCGCCGCTCGATCTCGCCCGCCAGGAACATCTCGTTGCCGAGCGCGAGCGTCCGCTTCACGAGCTCCTTTTCGGCGAGCGGACCGCGCTCGAGCGCGAGCAAGCCGCGCGCGGCGACACGGTACGCCTCGACGAAACTCGCGAGGATCCCCGCGTAGAGCTCGAGCCAGTCCCGGCCGCTCACGCCGTCGCGCCCCGGCCCAGGCACGCAGCGGCCGTTTTCGAGCTCGAGCTCGGACGCGGCGGCCATCGCGCGGCACGTCTCCTCGAAAATCGCCTCGAACGGCTGGTCGGCGCGGAAGCGGAACTCGAGCTTGAACAAGCGCGACAGCGCGCGCACCCGCTCCCGCACGGCGTCGAGCTCGCTCGCCTGGCAGCTCAAGAGCGCGAGCGCCACGAGTGCACGCTCGACGAAGAAGTGGATGATGACGTTCTTCGACGTGTCGAGCGAGAGACGCTTTTCGGTCTCGACCACGTAGTGCGCGCCGGGTCCCGCGACCGACGCGTCGCGGTGGTCTTCCGCGCCCTGGTTCGGCACGTGGATCGTCACGAGCTCCGTGTCCGCGAACATCTGTACCGCCTCGCGGATCGAGTCGCGGCGGAGCGCTCCGGTTTCGGTCCGGAGCGCCGGACTCGTGCGCGCGCCGAGACTGCCGAGGACGTCGAGCAGCCGCTCCGCGCGCGTGAGGAGCTCCTCGTGCGAAAGCCCTCGCTGGCGGTGCGTCAGAAGGACGAGCGCGGTGAGCGAGCCGGGCGTGACGGCCGTGACGCGGTTGATCTCGTCCATCACCCGGTTGCCGAGACGCGTCACGAGCCCGCGGCGCTTGGCGGGCGTGAGCGGCGCGTCCTTCGGGACGCCGAGCTCGGCGGCGATCTCTTCGAGCGTCAGGATTTGGCCTACCTGCATGCTGATGCGCCCGTAGCGGTGGCGCAAGAGATCGCGGGACTTCAAGAGGCCGGCGGCGTCCTCCTTCGCCTTCTCGGCGCCGGAGAGCTCGCGCTCGTAGCTCTTCGCTTCGATCACCTGCTCGTAGCCGATGCTGACCGGGACGAAGAGCGTGGGGCGTTCGTGCACGGCGAGCGCGGCGTCGACCACCATGCTGAGGAGCCCGAACTTCGGGGGCAAGAGCTTGCCGGTGCGGCTGCGGCCGCCTTCGAGGAACAGCTCGATCGGGTAGCCGTCGCGGAGCAGGCGTCGCACGTAGGCGTCGACCACCGCGGCGTAGAGCCGGTCCCCGCGGAAGGAGCGACGGATGAAGAACGCGCCGCCGCGCCGGAACACGCCGCCGACCGGGAAGAAGTTCAGATTGTCGCCCGCGGCGATGAGCGGCAGCGGCAGGTTTTGTTGATTGAAGACGTAACTCAGAATCAAATAATCGACGTGGCTCTTGTGGCTCGGCAGGAGCACGAGCGCGCCGTCGCGCGCCGCGTGACGCAGCCGATCGATGTCGGCCTTCTCCCACTCGACGCCCGCGTAAATCCGCGAAAATACGCGGGTGAAAAGCACCTCGAGGCCCTTGATCGTGGTGCGCTCGGGCGTCGCCTGGAGCTCGCGCAGCATCTCGTGCGCGCGGAGCTCGAGCGCGTATCGGGTGTTGCGCTCGTCGACCAGATCTTCGATCACGCCGCGCAGGCGCGGGCTCCGCACGATCTCTTGCCGCACGCGCTCCGGCGCCTTCTCGGCGGGGCCGATGACGCTCCGCCGCTCGCGTTCGAGCCGCCGGAGCACGGCGTAGGTGAGCCGCCGCACGAGCGCGGGTTCGGAGAGGCCGTTCGCGTCGGCGAGAAAGGCGCGCAGATCGAGCGGCTCGCCGAGCTTCAGCTCGACGTGCCTGTAGTTGTAGAAAAATTGGGCGATGGTGCGGGCCGGGCTCGGCCATTCCCGCGGCCCCACCAAAAAATCGAACGGCTCCGTCCCGCGCGTGTCCGGAAAGCGGGTCCACACGAACACCTGCGGCACGAGGAAGATGGGACGCTCGTGGCGCGCCTGCAGACCGAACAGGGTGCGCACGAGCTCGTCGCCCTCGGTGCGGCCGCGCACGTTGGTCGTGCGTCCCGTCGCGACGGCGTCGAACACGCCGGGCGGCCGCTTCAAAAAGAGCGCCGCCGAGCCGCCGCGGGCGAGGGCGTCCTCGAGCTCTTCGCGCGCGGTGTAGCGCTCGGGCCTGAGCGCGTTGAGCCAGCCTTTGCCGAGCGGATTCAGAATCCAGAGCCCGAGATCGTTGACGAAGCGGATCTGCGGCAAGTGGTAGCGCTTCGTCAGGTAATCGAGCGCGAGGAAGTCGATGAAGTTCAGATTCCGGAGCACGTAGACGACGGAGCCGCGCGCCGCGAGATCGCGCACGGCGGCCACCCACGCTTCGTCGACCTGGATCTTGTCGAAGAACGGCCGATAGACGGCGCGGAGCAGCGGATTCGGCTCGTAGGTGCGCGTGAGCTCGCGGTCTGACATGAATGGCGCGGCTGTTCTGAGCGTCCGGAGCTCCGGAGCCGACCGAGCCTACCACCTTGCGCGGGCCGGCCGGCGTGCGGTACCTCCGAAGCGCATGCTCTTCGTCGCAGAGCCCCGCCGGCGTCAGGTTCTGGGCTTCCTCGTCGGGCTCGCGGTTTTTGGCTGCAAAACGAAGGCGAAGCCCGCGGCCGCGGCTCCGCCGCCGAGCGCTTCCGCGACGAGCGCTCAGGTTTCCGAAGCTCCCGCCGATCATTGCCGCGCGCTCGGCTCGGGCTCGTCGCTCATCGTCGGCGAGGTCGATCGGCCCGCGCGCGCGCCGGGTGCCGAGCCGGATCCGACGGACGACACGGATGACGACGAAGCGGCGCTGCCGTTCGCGACGCGCGTCGATTCCGCGCTCGCGCTCGAGACGGAGTTCGCGGCCGGCGGCCTCACCACGCACGGCGGGAAGACGGAAGCGTTCGTCGCCTTCGTGCCGCTCGACGGCGGACCCGGACGTCGCGTGGGGCTCGGCGCGGTGCACGGCGACGTCGACCCGCCGCTCGTCACCGGCAACGGCCGGCGCCTGCTCGTCGCGACGTCGGACATGGACGCGGGCGGCGGCATGCTGCGTGTCGCCGCCATCGAGCACGGCGCCGACAAGCCGCACGGCGAGTTTTCGCTGACGAGCGTCGAGCACGACGCGGGCGCGGCGTTCGCCGAGGGCGAGCAGGGTGCGCTCCTCGTCTGGGGCGCGCACGGCAAGCACGGCGTCGCGCTGAAGGCGCTCGCGCTCGATCCGGAGAAGCTCGGCGCGGCCGCGACCGCCGGCCAGGAGCTCAAGGGCACCGGCGACGCCGAATCCCCGGCGCTCGTCGCGCGACCGGGCGGCTATTGGCTGAGCTGGGTGGCGGAGCAAGCGCCGAGCGACGGCGGCGCACACGTCGACGCGAGCGCGCGCGCCGACGCCGGCGCTTCCGACGACCTCGATCGCCTGGTGGACGTGGGACCGCGCGTGCTCATGACGCTCGCGCTCGACACGGCCGGCAAAGCCGTGGGCGGCGCGCGTCCGGTGAGCGGGCCGCGCTCGCACGTGGTCGGCTTCTCGTCGGCGCTGCTGCCGGACGGCGCGCTGTCGCTCGTCTGGCGTGAGGACGACGCGACGCCCGGCGTCGAGGGCGGCCCGCCAGTGCTCGCGCGCGTGGGACTCGACGGTTCGGTCGAGCGCGCGAAGGTGGACGACGAGGAGCTCAGCGCCGGCATGCCGTCGCTGCTCGCCGATCCGAAGCCGGGCGGCGACGTGTGGATGGCGCTCGAGAGTGCGAGCGACGGCACGCGCGTCGGCGTGGTCTCGCCGGCCGGGCTCAAGCTCGATTCGCTGATCGGTGATCGGCTGTTGCGCGGGGCGGATCTGCTCGCGGCCGGCGACAAGAAGCTCTTCGTCGCGAAGGCCCGCGGCAAAGCCGTCGAGCTCTCGGTGCTAGAGTGCAAGCCATGAACGCGCTCGTGCCGCTCGCCGACGGATTCGAAGAGCTCGAAGCGGTCACGATCATCGACGTCCTCCGGCGCGCGGGCGTCGAGGTGACGGTCGCCGCCGTCGGCAAGAGCCCGGTCACCGGCTCGCACGCCATCGCGATCAGCGCCGACGCCGAGCTCGACGCCGTGCGGGAGCGCGCGTTCGACGCGGTCGTTTTGCCCGGCGGCCCCGCCGCCGAGCGTTTGCGCGACGACGAGCGCGTGAAGGCGATGCTGCGCAGGCTCGCGGCCGAGGGCAAGCTCGTCGCCGCCGTGTGCGCGGCGCCGATCGCGCTCGAAGCGGCGGGGGTTCTGCGCGGCAAGCGCGCGACGGCGTATCCCGGCAACGCGCTCCCGAGCGCGTCCTTCGTCGAGCAGCGCGTGGTGGTGGACGGCAACGTCGTCACGAGCCGCGCCCCGGGCACGGCGCTCGAGTTTGCGCTCAGCGTGGTCGAGAAGCTCGCGGGCGCCCACAAGCGCGACGAGGTCGCGCGCGCGATGTTGGTCGCGAGCTGAGCGTCAGAGCGTGAGCAGCGTGCTGCCCACGGTGGCGCGCCCTTCGAGCGCGCGGTGGGCGGCCGCGACCTCGGCCAGGGGGAAGCGCTGGCCGACGACCACGCGCACCGCGCCGCGCTGGATCACCGAAAAAAGCGCGGAAGCGGACGCTCGGAGCTCGTCCGTCGTCGCGATGTAGTGCCCGAGGGTCGGACGGGTGAGATAGAGCGAGCCCTTTTGCGAGAGAAGCAGCGGATCGAACGGCTCGACCCTGCCGGACGCGTTGCCGAACGCCACGAGCATGCCGCGCGGCGCGAGTGAATCGAGCGACGCCGCGAACGTCGCCTTGCCGACCGAATCGTAGACCACGTCGACGCCGCGGCCGGCCGTGAGCGCGCGCACGCGCGCCGCGATGTCGTCCTTACCGCTCATGAGCACGTCCGCGCAGCCGTGCTCGCGCGCAAGCTTCGCCTTCTCTTCGGTGCCGACGACGCCGATCACGCGCGCGCCGAGCGCCTTCAGCCACTGACCCGCAATGAGTCCGACGCCGCCCGCCGCCGCGTGGAGCAACACTGTGTTGCCCGGCCGCACCGCGAAAGTCCGGCGGATCAAGAACTCCGCCGTCATGCCTTTCAGGAGCACCGCCGCCGCCGTCTCGTCACTGATGTCGTCCGGCAGTCGCACCAAGCGGTCCGCCGGCATGATGCGCGCCTCGGCGTAGGCGCCCGGTGCGGTGCCGGCGTAGCCGACGCGCGTCCCGACCGCGAGTCCGGTGCCGGGGCCGATCGCCTCGACGATTCCCGCGGCTTCGGTGCCGATCACGGTCGGCAGCGCGAGCTTGTACAAGCCGCTCCGGTGGTAGGCGTCGATCATGTTCACGCCGATCACCGTGTGACGCACCAGCGCTTCGCCGGGTCCGGGTGGCGGCAGCTCGATGGTGCCGAGCTCGAGGACTTCGGGTCCACCCGTTCGCGTGACGAGAACTGCGCGTGTCATGAGGGATGCATCATGGTATTCGACTCGTTCGAGAAATGGCGGCCATGACAACTGGTTCAACCATCGATCTCCACCCCAAGGTCCAGCGCCTCGGCGACGCCGAGCGCGCACAGGTGCTCGAAGGGCTCGGCTTCGGCCGCGTCTTCACCGAGCACATGGTCACCATCGAGTATCGAGAGCCGGGCGGCTGGCAGCGCGGCACGCTCGTTCCGTACGCGCCCATCACGCTCGATCCGGCCGCTTCCGTCTTGCACTACGGGCAAGCCATCTTCGAGGGCTTCAAGGCGTACCGGCAGAAGGACGGCGGCATCGCGACGTTTCGCCCCGATGCGAACGCGCGGCGTTTCAATCAATCCGCCGCGCGGCTCGCGATGCCGGCGCTCCCCGTCGAGCGCTTCGTCGAGGCGGCCGACACGCTCATCATGACGGATCACAACTGGGTGCCGTCGGGGCCCGGTGAGAGCCTGTACTTGCGGCCGCTCGCGATCGCGACGGAGTCGGCGCTCGGTGTGAAGCCGGCCAAGGAGTACCTCTTTTTGCTGTTCGGTTCGCCGTCGGGTCAATACTTCCCGCAAGGGGTGAAGCCGGTGTCGGTGTGGCTCTGCACGGACTACGTGCGCGCGGCTCCCGGCGGCACCGGCGCGGCGAAGTGCGCGGGCAACTACGCCGCGAGTCTCGTCGCGCAACAGAAGGCGATCGACGCCGGGTGCCAGCAAGTCGTGTGGCTCGACGCGAACCAGCACAAGTACGTGGAAGAGATGGGCGGCATGAACCTCTTCTTCGTGTATCAGGACGGCGGGCGCACGAAGCTCGTCACGCCGAAGCTGAACGGCGCGCTCCTCGCGGGCATCACGCGCGACAGCATTCTCACGCTCGCCGCCGAGCTCGGGTACGAGCAGGAAGAGCGTCTGATCAGCACCGACGAATGGGGTCGCGACCTGCAGAACGGAACGCTCAAGGAAGTGTTCGCTTGCGGGACCGCGGCGGTCATCACGCCGGTCGGACAAGTCAAATTCGACGGCGGCGCGTGGACGATTCACGGCGGCGAGCCCGGCCCCGTCTCGACGCGCCTGCGCGAGACGCTGCTCGACATCCAATACGGCCGCGCCCCCGACAAGCACGGCTGGATGCACCGCGTGCTCTAGGGACAGCCCGTAGTCGCGCCCTACCAGCCTTCGTTCGGGTCGGGCACGTCGCCTTCGAGCAGTGCGACGTCGGCCGCGTCCCGGAGCGCCTTACTGCGGCGCCTCGCCGGGTCGCTCGCGGCGCGGCGCTTCATCGCGATGAGGTCGCCCTTCGTGACGACGCGAAGCGCGAACTCACCGAGCGTGATGAGCTCGGCCCGTTCGATCATGGCGTCGAAGCCGGGGTCGGACGCCAGCTGCACCGGTTCTCCGCTCTCGTGCACGAAGTTGACGCTGTGCGGGAAGTCGCCGGTCTTACGGAAACCATGCCGCTCGAGCGCTACCGTGAGGTTCTGGCGTGACGCGCTGCTCGGGACCGCAAAATCGACGTTCTCCGTTGCACGCGGGATGCCGCTTCGGATACCGACGGCAAGCCCGCCGATCAGAGCATACGGAGTCCGCTCTTCACCGAACACGGCGGCCGCTGCCTCGATGGCGCGAAGCTTGTCGGGCAGCTCGGACATGTTTCGAGCATAGCCGTCGCGCCGCGCGAGGAGAATGCGCTCGCGCAAGCTGATCGCGGCGGCGGCGTGGAGGGGACTCATGCCGTGAACGAGAGTCTAAACGCGATTCGGCGGCGGGGCCCGTCACGCCTTGGCGCGCGGGTCGCTCGGCGGCGGATCGCTCGCCAAGGAGGGGCGCGAGAGCGGCGGCGGTTCGGGCAGCACGCCGCGGAAGACGTCCCCGTAGATGTCCCAGACCGTGACGAACAGCGCGGCGACGATGGGCCCGATGATGAAGCCGAGGCCGCCGAAGAGCGCGATGCCGCCGAGCGTGGAGACGAGGATCAGGAGGTCGGAGAGTTTCGCGTCCTTGCCGACGAGCACGGGGCGCAAGAAGTTGTCGACGATGCCGATGACGACGACGCACCACGCCGTGAGACCGAGCGCGGCACCGAGATGGCCCGTGAACCAGAGGTACAGCGCGCCGGGGATCCAGATGATGGCCGAGCCGACGCCCGGCACGACGGACAGGACGGCCATCGACGTGGCCCAAAACGAGGCGCCCGCGATGCCCGCCACGCGAAACGCGAGCCCGCCGAGCGCACCCTGCACGAGGCCGATCACGATGGTGCCCTTGATCGTCGCCCGCGCGACGGACAAGAACCGCTCGAGCATCTTGTCTTCGTCCTCGGGCGGAAGCGGAGAATAGTAGAGAATCTTTCGCAGCACCGCGCGGCCGTCCGTCAGAAAGAAGAACGTCGCGTAGAGCATCACGAACAGGCCGAGCCCGAGCGTGATGACCTCCGCCGCGGCGGCGGTGACGGCCGCGACGGCGAGCGCGCCGATTTCGCTCCCGAGCTCGCCGACCTTCTGCAGGATGAGCTCGCGGTAGGGCAGGAGTGGTCGCAGCGCCGGGTAACGCTCGAAGGTGTGGCTGAACTCCGCGGCTCCGAACACCGACCTCAGCCACGGGCTCGCCTGGCGGCCGAGCTCCACGGCTTGGTTCGCGACGACCACGCCGTAGGCCACGAGCGGCAAGATGACGAGGACGAGCAAGAGCCCGAGCGTCACCCCGGCCGCGACCTTCCGCTTGTTGCGCAGGCGCTGGCACATGGCGAGGTACACCGGCCGCAACATGCCCGCCGTGATCGCGCCGAGCAGGAGCGCGATCAGAAAGTCGCGGATCATCCAGAGAAAGAGCGACGAAATCAGCAGCGCGAGCGCTACGAGCGTCACGCGCCTCAGCCGCTCGGCGTCGTTCACGGGAAAATCCACGCCGGCAGCATCGGGCAGGGTCGCCCGCCCCGTCAATCCTCGCTAGGATCCGTGGCGCGACGGAACACGAACGGCGAGCGATCCTTCGTCGCCCGCCGTTGCGTCGTGGTCGTCAGCCGCAGGCGGGGTTGCCGAGGCCGACCGTGGAGATGCCGGAGATGGAGATCCATTCCACGGACGGATCGAAGGCGTCCGTGCCGTTCCGGTCGCCGGTCGTCACGCTGCACTTGCGGCGGAGGGTCTGGTTTTGCGTGCCGACCGTGGTGTTGCCCCAGCCGGTCGGTCCCGGGTTCGTGCCGATCTGGCCGATGACGTCGAGGCGCGTGCCGTCGCAGCGGAGGGCGATGGCGTCGTTGCCGTCGAAGGTGAGACCGGTGGAGAGCTGGTTACACTGCGTGCCGATCGCCGCGCTGCAGATGACGAACACGTTGCCGTTCGTCACCGAGCCCGTGAGCGGCACCGTGCTCGTCGGGTTGGCGGCCGCGTTCGCGAAGAGCACGATGCTGCACGCCGAGAGATCCACCGTCCCGCCGCTCTTGTTGATGATCTCGAGTGCGTGCGGGTTCGTCCCCGTCGACTCGACGTACTCGCTGAAAAAGAGGTTCGGCGCGTTGTCGCCCGCGCCGCCGGCCCCGGCCGCACCGCTCGCGCCGCTCTGACCGCCTTCGCCGCCTTCACCGCCGGCGCCGCCCTCACCACCGGGCCCGCCGGTCGTGCCCCCGGTGCCGGTGGTACCGCCGTGACCGCTCGTGCCGGCGTTGCCGGTGGTACCGCCGTGACCGCCGTTGCCACCATGACCGCCGTTGCCGGCGTGACCGGCGTGACCGCTCGTCCCGCCCGTCGTCATGCCGCCTTGACCGGCGCCGCCTTCTTCCATGCCGCCCTCGCCGGTCGTTCCGCCCGTCGTGCCTCCGCCTTTGCCTCCGCTCCCGCTCTTGCCGCCACTCCCGCCCGTCGTGTCGCCGGCCATGCCCGCGCTGCCGCCCTTGCCGGCGCTCCCCGCGCCCGCGCCGCCCGCGCCCCCGCCCGCTTTGCCCGCGGAGGCCGCCGAGCCCGCGGTGCCGGCACCACCCGCTTTGCCGGCGCTCCCCCCCGAAGCGCCCGTGCCGCTCTGCCCCGAGTTCTTGTCGTCGCTGCCGCATGCAGAAGCGAGACCGAAGGCGCTCAAGAGCACCACTGTCCAAACACCATTAATCCCTACCACTCCCGTTTTCATGCGAGTTACTTGCCTGCACTCGAGTCCGGATTCAAGCGTGCAATCGATGCACGCCAAAAATGATTACGTCGCTTGCAGACGCAAAAACCCACACCCCAATCATCGAAAATGACGACTCGATGAGTGCAAATCCGCGCTTCGATCCGCGCCCGCGACACGCACGCGCATGGTGGCGAGTCCGTTCGCGACAGTGAGTTCGGGTCGGCCTATGCCCTCAACGCTGACGTCGTTTGCGCCGCGCGAGCAGGATCTCCGCGGCGGAGCGCGGTCGCGACGGCGGGACGCTCGGCGGCACCGAATCGGGGCGCGCGGCCGCGGAGTGTGGCGGCGTGGCAACTTTCGGGGCCGAGACGTGTCGTTCCGCTACGGGAGCCGGCCGCGGCTCGACCCGCGCGTTCTCCTCGCGCGCGCGGGATTTCACTTGTTGGAGCGCGTCGAGTGTCGGGGACGGCTTCGCGGGTCGCTCGCGGCGCGGCCGTTCCGGCCGTTCTCGGCGGGCTTGTCGCCGCGCTTTCAGCCGTTCGGGGAGCGCGAGCACGGCGGCGGGCAGCGCGAGGCGCCGAGCGGTGACCATGAGAAGGAGAGAAAAGGCGGCGAGGAGCGCGAGGAGCGAGCTCAAGCTCTGATAGGCAAAGCGGCGGCCCGGGCGATCGTTGAAGATCCCGGCGAGGGTGTCGCGCAGCTTACCGCCGGACAATTCGGCGATACGCCCGAGTAGCGCGCGGTCGGTGCCGGTCGGCTTGAGTTCCTCACCGGCGCTCAGCGCCGCACCCGCCGTGGCGACCGACGAGCCGCGTTGTTCGTCGAGCGCCGTGGCGACGTAAGCGCCCGGGCGATCGAGCGGGACTTCGGCCGCGTACGCCCCGGTGCCGACGGCTTCGAGCTCGACCGTGCGCGAAAAGCCGTCCGGTCCCGCCACGGTGGCGCGCAGGCGCCGGAAGGTTTCGGCGCGCCCGCGATCGTCAACCACGTTGGCACGTAAGTGGAGCACACCGCCCTGTGTGTCGGCTTCGAGTCGGAGGTGCGGATCGTCGGCGCGGCGAGCCAAGTCGCGCGCGAGCTGCCCGAAGAGTCGTCCGGCCGCCTCCCACCCGGTCCACGCTCGACCCCAGCGATCCTTGAAGTCGCTCGTGAAGACGCCGGCTCGCCCCACGCCCGCGGACCACGTGGCGAGAATGGGGTCGCCCTCGGGGCCGGCGAGGTGCACCTGAGCGCGCGCTTTGGCGAGGGTCACGACGTAGCCCGTGAGTGGAGGAGCGCTCGCGAGGTCGATGCCGCGCACGGCCGGGCCGGGCGAAGCGAGCGTCGGCCGGAACGTCACCTCGTTGATGGCGCTCCGCGACGCGAGCACCGTCTCTTGCGCGAACACGGCGGGGAGCCGCGTCGCGTCCTCGATCAGATAGAAGCGGCCGCCGCCGACACGGCTCAGTTGTTCGAGATCGGGCACGTCCGAGCCGTTGCCGAGCGCGACCACGCTGGTCGTGATGCCGCTCGCCTTTGCCCGGCTCGCGAGCGAAAGCGACGTCTCGTGCTGCTCGGCGTCGGCGCCGTCCGAGAAGAGCAAGCAGTGTTTGAGCTGCACCTTCTCGCGCCGGAGCGCGTCGTACGCGGTCGAGAGCGCGAGGTCGACGTAGATGCCGCCGCCGCCCGGGCCGACCGCGCGGATGTCGCGTTCGATCCCGGCCTTGTCGAGGACCGGGCCGAGCGGCACCGTCCAGCGCACCGCGGTGTCGACGTGCATCACGCCGAGGCGGTCGCCGGAGCCGAGCAGATCGGCCGAGCGCGCCGCCGCCTCGTTCGCGAGATCGAGCTTGGTTTTCGAGCCGACGCTCATCGACATCGAGCCCGAGTAATCGACGGCGATCACCTCCGCGAGGCTCGCGCGCCGCCGTTCTTGCTTCACGTCGAACGAAACGGGGCTCACCTCCTCGATGGGCGTGCGGCCGTAGCCGCCCGGCCCGAGGCTGCGATCGCCGCCGAACAACAAGAGACCGCCGCCGAGATCGCGCACGTAGCTCGCGAGCGCGTCGAGCTGACTCGGCGCGAGATCGGACGCGGGGATGTCGCTCAACGTGACGAGGTCGTACGCGGCGAAGCCGGCGACGTCGGCGGGCACGGCGCTCGGCCCGCGCACGTCGACGCGAAACGCCGCGGCTTCGAGCGCGCGCACGAGCGCGGCGGCGAGCGGCGGATCGCGCTCGAGCACGAGCGCCGTCGCCTGGCCGCGCACGCGCACGAACGCCGACGCGTCGTTGTCTTCGTGGGCCAGATCCTGCGCGGGATCCTTGGCGCTGAGCTCGACGTCGTAACGATGAAAGCCCGGCGCCGGGGCGAGCTCGCGCAGGTGAAGCACGTCCTCGCCCGCGTTCAGCGACACTTCACCCGAGCGGATGGGCTCGCCGTCGCGCAGGACGCGCACCTCGACGCGCGCGGGCGCGCTCGACGCCGTGACCACGCGGAGCTCGAGGGGCTCGCCCTCGCTCGCGCGCGGCGCCATGCGCAGGCTCGCGATACGCACGTCGGGCACCTTCGCCTGGTCGAGCGGCACCGCGTCGACCGGCACGCCCGCAGCGACGGCGGCGAGCGCGGCCCCGAGCGCGTCGCCGCGCGTCGCGACGCCGTCGCTCAGGAGCACGATGCGCGCCGATGAATCCGGCGGCAGCTCGCCGAGCGCGTGGCGGATGGCGACGCCGAGATCGGTGCCGTCGCGTCCGACCTCGGCGCGTTGGGGCGCCGGCAGCCGCGTGTGGGGTCGCAGCGGATCCTCGATGGCCGCGGCGGTGCCGAACGCGAGCGTGCCGATGCGATCTTCCTCGCGCATGCCGAGCTCGGCGACGCGGAGCTCGGTGGCGATGCGCTCCTCGGCGTTCGGGACGAGATCGATGCTCCGGCTGCGGTCGAGCGCGACGAGGACGCTCAGCCGGTCGAGCGCGCGACCGACTTCGACGCCGGTGACCGCGAGCCCGGCGGCGAGCACGCCGAGCGCGGCGAGCGCTTCGGTGGCGGCGCGGCGAAACGGGGCTTGGCGGGGCGAGAGCCGCTCGAGACGCGCGAGCGTGGCGAGCACGACGAGCGCGACCGGGAGCGCGAGCCACGGACGCTCGAAGCGCACCCAGGGGAGATCCAGGTAGTCGCCGCCCGCGAGCGCGGCGACGAGCGGCGGTGCGCACGCAAGGAGCGACGCCCCGGCGAGCCACGGCCGCCGGCTCACGGGACGCCGCGCGAGTCGCCAAGCCAGCCAGAGGCACGGCGCGAACGCGGCCGCGAGCGCCGAGAGCGGCACGAGCGCGTCGCGCGTCACGAGGCCGCCTCACGCGCG
>DATJXW010000318.1:0-40452 GCA_035499895.1 Polyangiaceae bacterium
GCGACCTCCGCCTGCACGAGGCCGCGATCGAGCGCGGGGCGGCTCACGCCGGCGGCGGCGGGCAGCGCCTTCAAGCGCTCGATCACCTCGTCGATGTCCGCGTCCGGCACGGCGAGATGCACGACGTTCGCGCGCGTCTCCTCGCCGAGCAGGCGCGAAAGCTCGCCGGCATTCATGTACGCGGAGAGACCGAGCAGGTCGTCCACGAGCGACGCCACGGGCACGCTGAGCTTCTGGCGCTCGCCGTCGAGCACCTCGATGTCGAGCACGTCGCCGCTCCGAACGCCGAGGGAGTCGGCGAGCACGCGCGAGAGCGACAGACCCGGCGGAAGGGCGAGCGGCCGCTGCTGCGCGTCGAGCAGGCGATAAAGGTCGGGTTTCGGCGGCAGCCCGGCGAGCGAGGTCGTGCGGAAGCGCGTCCCGGCGCGGAGCCTCACCGGCACCACCCGTTCGCCCTCCGCGTTCAGCACCCCCGGCACGTGGGCTAGCTCGCGCACGGCGCGCCAGGGCTTCGCCGCGTCGAGCGTCACCGTCACGGCCTCGCGGTGGGAGACCTCGAACTCGAGCGCGAGGACGCGATCGATCGAGTCGCCGAAGACGCCGCCGGCGAGGACGATCGAGGTCGCGAGGGCGATCGAGCCGGCCGAGAGCAAGAGGCGAAAGGGACGGCGCTGCGCGTCGCGCAGGACCATCCGCACGATCGGCGAGAGCAGCGCGTAAAAACGATCCAGGACGGTGCGGTGATAGACGGGCGGCGCTTCGGGGCGCATGGCTTCGGCGGCGGGGATCGACACGGCCGCGCGCACGGCGGAGAGCGTGCCGGCGACGCCGGCGGCGAGCGCGAACGCCGCGGCGAAGAGGATGGCCCAGCCGTCGAAGCGGAAAATGAAAGCGGGGAACTTGAAGTAGAGCGCGTACATGTGGAGCAGCGCGCGAGCGCCGACGACGCCGAGCCCGACCCCCGCGGCGATGCCGAGCGCGCAAATGCTCACGGCGAACTCGAGGTAGTGCCGCATGAGCTCGCGCGCGCGATAGCCGAGCGCCTTCAAGGTCGCGATCTGCTCGCGCTGCGTGCCGACGATGCGGGAGAGCAGCACGTGCAGGAGAAACGCCGCGACGCCCAGGAAAATGACCGGCAGCGTGCGCGCGAGCTTCGCGAGCTGCTCGATCTTCTGATCGACGAGCTTGGCCGAGATCTGATCGGCGCGGAGGATCGCGCCGAGCCCGCCGTACGGTTCGAGCAGCTGATCGACCCGGCGTAAGATCTCGCCCGCGTCCGTCTTCGGGCCGAGCCGCAGCGCGACCTCGCTCACCGCGCCGACCGCGCCCATGGCCTTCGCGAGCGCCGCTTCGTCCATCCAGATGATGCCGAAGTGCTTGGGATCCGGCAGGCCGGCTTGGCCGAGCACGAACGCGAATTCGGGCGAGACCGCGACGCCGACGACGCGGAGCTTCGCGCGCCGCTCGTTGATGACGGCGGTGAGCGTCGCCCCCGGCCCGAGCCCCCACGCTTCGGCGAAGGCCTCGCCGAGCACGATTTCGTCCGCGCTCCCCGGCTCGACCAGACGGCCCGCGCGAAGGCGCACCTGATCGAGGTGGTCTTCCTGGCGCGGCGCGAGCGAAACGAAGCGCGCCGTGACCGGATCGGTGCTGTCCTCGAGCTCGACGCGATAGTCGTCCACGAGCTGGCCGTCCACCGCCGCGACGCCCGGAAGATCGCCCAGGCGGTCGAGCACGGACCGCGGCGCGCGCTTCACGCGATCGAACACGTCGGCGAACTCCGTGTCGGCGTAAAACGCGTCGCGCGAAGCCTGCATGGACGCCGAGGCGGCGACGGCCGACACGAAGCTCGCGATGCCGCAGCCGACGAGGAGCGCGATCGTGAAGCATTGATAGCGGAGCCTCACGAGGTCGCGCACGAGCTTCTTTCGCAGCGTCTTCACCACGTCACCTCGCTCGGGTGGAGGCGCGTCGCGTTGCGCTCCTCGCTCGCGATCGCGCCGTCGACCAGCGTGACGACGCGATCGGCCATGCGCGCGATGGGCGCGTTGTGAGTCACCACGGCGATGGCGGTGCCGAGCTCGCGGTTGACGCGTTCGAGCACCTCGAGCACCAGACGCCCGGTCCCCGCGTCGAGCGCGCCCGTCGGTTCGTCGCAGAGCAAGAGCTCGGGACGCTTGACGATGGCCCGCGCGATCGCGACGCGCTGTTGCTCGCCACCCGACATTTGCGCCGGATAGTGCTCGCTGCGCGCGCCGAGGTTCACCAGGGCGAGCGCCGCGTCCGCCGACATCGGCTGCTTCGCGATGTCGGCGACGAGCATCACGTTCTCGCGCGCCGTGAGGCTCGGGATCAGGTTGTAGAACTGGAAAATGAAGCCGATGTGGCGGCGGCGGTAGGCCGTGAGCGCCTCCTCGTCCGCGCGCGCGAGCGCGACCCCCGCGTAGGCGAGCTCGCCGGTCGAAGGCACGTCGAGGCCGCCGAGGATGTTGAGCAACGTGGACTTGCCGCTGCCGGAAGGCCCGAGCAAAACGACGAACTCTCGCGCGTGGAGGTCGAAGTCGACGCCGCGGAGCGCGTGCACGTCGACGTCGCCCATCCGGTAGGTCTTCGTGAGTCCGCGGGCGCTCAGGACCGGCGTCTCAGCCATGCGCCCGTCTCCGTTCGGTTCGGCGCCGAGGCGCGGCGAGGAGTAGCCGCTTGAACGTGTCGAAGACGAGCGCGACGTGCGCGTCGAGATCCTTCTGCGTGAGCCTCCCGCTCCGCTCGGCGAGCAGCCCGTCGAGCACCAGATCGTTGGCCTCGAGCAGGCGCACCAACGTCTCGAGCGGCAAGTCGCGGCGAATGCAGCCGAGGCGCTGACCCGGCACGATGAGGCTCTCGTACAGGCTCTTGCTCTTGGCGAGCATCGCCGCGAAACGCGGGCTCTTGCGCTGCGCGTCGGTGATCTTCAGCGCCGCTTGGAAGGCGTCGTCGGCGATGTCGAACGAGTGCGTCCAGCGCCAGACGAAGCGCTCCAGCGTGGACCAAAAGTCGCGCGCGCGCACGCCCTCGAAGGTCGGCAGCGGACTTCGCGCGAGCCAGACGTCGAACGCACTCTCGAGCACGGTCGCGAAGAGGTCGTCCTTGTCCTCGAAGTAGTAGTAGTACGAGCCCTTGCTCAGCCCGGCCTCGCCGAGGATGGCGTTCAGCGAAGCGCGCTCGCAGCCCTCTTCGGCGAAATGTCGCGCGGCCACGGCGAGGAGCTCCTCGCGAGCGGCGCGCGGGAGCTTCGAGAAGCGGGCGCGAGGCATTTGGACCACCAGTCTAGACCGACGGTCTAAATGGAGGCAACGGACGACCGCCCGGCGGCGGAACGCCCGCGCTCCCCGCTGTTCGTCGCGACTATTGCATCGGACGGCGACCGCCCCCGCTGGTCGCCGCGCCGGTCGTGAATTTCCAGTCGAACGTCTTGTCGCTGCCGTTCAAGCTGCCGCTCACGACCACGTGGTACGTCGTGTTCGCCATCATCGGCGCGTCCGTATAGAGAAACTTCGCGTAGCTCGGGAGATCCATCGCCGGGTCGCTCGTCGAGTCGATGTACTCGTGGTCGAGCGGGGTGTCGTCGCCGTCCACGGTGATCACGTGGCTCGAGACCGTGAATTTCTGCGCGTACACCGTGACGGGATAGCCGCTCGGCCAACCGCTCGCGGGTGCGGGCGGCGTCGGGCCTTCTTGCGCGCCGTTGAACGAGGTCGGGATCCCCGTCTCGTCGGCGTAGGGGTAGACGGCCGTGATCGTCGCCGACGACATCGTGCCCGTCCCGAAATCGATCGTGTCGCAGCCCATGCTGCCGCCGTAGCCGAAGTCGCGCATCCACGGATCGAGGATCGACGTGCGGTGATACACCGAGTTCACGAACGTCATCACGGCGCCCGCGGGGTCGTCGAGAAACGCCATGTCTTCGGCCCCCGCCATGCGCAGGGTGTAGCCCGCGGCCTTGAAGCGATCGCCGAGGCTCGCGCCGGTGAAGCCGGGACAGCCGCTGATCTCGTCGTGCGGGCTGTCGGCCTGGCACATCGTGCCTTGATTCTCGGTGTAGTAGTTGCAGTGGTTTTGGGCGGAGGTGCAGAGCGCGAGCGCGATGTCCGCGCAGTCGATGCCCATGGCGACGCGCAGCGTGTTCTCGGTGTTGATCGCCGTGATCGCCGCGGCCGGCGTGCCGTCCGGCGGCATCGGGCACGAGGCGATCCCCGCCGTCATGCCGGCTGCGCCCGCGGAGGCACCGGCGCCGCTGCCCGCCGCACCCGCGCTGCGTCCCCCGCTCGCGCCGCCGCGGCCGCCCGCGCCCCCGCCCGCCGCGGGGCTCCCGCCATTGTCGTTGCCGGTGCCGGCCGCTCCGCCGCTTCCGGCGCCCGCGCCCGCTGCACCTTGTCCGGCGACATTCGCCGCACCGGAGCTCCCGGTCGTCCCCGCGCTCGTGGCGTTCGTGCCGGCGCCGCTCGAGGTCGAGCCGGCGCTCGACGTCGAACCGCCGGCGCCTCCGCTCGCGCCGGGGTTGGGCTCGTCGCTCGTCTTGGAACTGCACCCCGCGAGGAACAAGCCGGCGAGGGTGAGCGTTGAGAGCGCCCTCACGGCGCGCGTGTTCATCACACGACGAGTATTCGCCGCTCGTCACGACGTGTCGAGTAGAAGGCGTGGTATGCGGCGGGTCATGCTGAATCACTGGGGTTTGAAAAATTTCACGCTCGCGTCGCTCCTCTTTGCTGCGTGCGATCAAACGGCGTCACCGCCGCCGAAAGAGCCGTTTCCGCCCCCGCCCGTCGCGCCCGCGGCGAGCGCGTCGGCGAGCGTCGCGGCGAGCGCCGTTCCCGCGTCCGCCGCCGCGCCGAGCTCGGTGCCCGTCTCGCCCGCCGTCGCCGCAGCCGTCGCGGCGCCCGATCGCACGCCGGAAGATCGCGCCCTCGACGCCGGACGAAAGCCCGATCAAATGCTGTCGTTTTTCGGCATCGCGCCCGGCATGCGCGTCGCCGAGATCGCCGCGGGCGGCGGCTACACGAGCGAGCTTCTCGCGCGCGTCGTCGGTCCGAGCGGCAAAGTGTACGGCCAGAACATCAAGCTCTTCTTGGAGCGCTTCGCGGAAAAGCCCTGGAGCGAACGGCTCGCCAAACCCGTCATGGCGAACGTCGTGCGCGTCGATCGCGAAGTCGACGACCCGTTGCCGCCCGAAGCGAAGAACCTCGACGCCGTCCTCTCGGTGCTCATCTATCACGACACCGTCTGGCTCGGCGCCAATCGCGATCGCATGAATCGCGCCATTTTCGACGCGCTCAAGCCGGGCGGCGTTTACGGCATCGTCGACCACAGCGGCCGTGACGGCACCGACGCGACCGAGACGCAGACCCTGCACCGTATCGAGGAAAAGGTGGTCAAGGACGAGGTCGAGCGCGCCGGGTTCGTGCTCGACGCGGAGGCGACGTTTCTGAAAAATCCGGCCGACACGCGCGACTGGAGCGCGTCGCCGCGCGCCGCCGGTGAACGCCGCGGCACCTCCGACCGCTTCGTGCTTCGGTTCAAGAAGCCCGGCTGATTCGCGCCCGAACCGTGCGCGACCGCGCCGCCTGGAGGCGCGCGCTCACTCGTTCGCGTCGCGGTGCTCGGTGAGCTCGCGCAAGATTTCGGCGACGGCCTCGTAGAGCGCCTCGGGGATTTCGTCGCCGATCTCGAGCTCACGGAGCGCGCGCGCGACCGGGACGTCGCGCACGCACGGGATGCCGTAAGCCCGCGCCGCCTCCACGATGTAGCGCGCCAGATCGCCTTCGCCCTGCGCGACCACGCGCGGCGCGGCGTCTTCTTCTTCCACGTAACGGAGGGCGCTCGCGAGGTGAGTCGGGTTCACGACCACGACGGTCGCGTCGCGCACGGCGTTCACGATCGAGCCGGCGAGCGCCTCTTGGTGCGCGCGGCGGCGCTTGGCGCGGAGCTCCGGGTCGCCTTCGGCTTCACGGAACTCACGCCGCACTTCGTCCTTGCTCATGCGGTGCCGCGAGCGCCAGAGCCGGTGCACGATCACGAGATCGACGAGGCCGAGCGCGACGCCGACGAGCGCCACGACGGTGCCGAGCGTGCGCCCGAGCGACAGGGCGAGCGCGCCGACCGCGAGCTCGTTGCCGGTCGTCTCCGCGAAATCGGCGGCGTGCGCGCGCAGGAGCAGGAGCGCGACGCAGCCCGCCGCCCCCGCCGCGACCAGGGCCCGCACGAGCGCGAACAGCCGATCGGCCTTGAATAGATTGCGGGCGCCCGCGACGGGATCGAGCCGCCCGAAATCCGGAGTCAGGCGCGTCGCGCTCAGCACGGCGCCGGTTTGCCAGAGGCCGACGGCGGCGGCGGTCGCCGCGACGGCGAGCAGCAGCGGAGCCGAGAGCGAAACGACCTCGACGACGAGCGTGCGCGCCGGATCGGCGGCCGGCGTCCCGGCGAGCGCGGCGCGCAGGAGAGCGGCCGCGCGTGCGCCACAGGCGAGGAGCGCGGCGGGCGCGAGCAACACCACCGTCATGAGGGAGAGCGCTTGCCCGAGCGCGCTCGACACGGGGGCGTCGCCGAGCTCGCGCGCGCGGCGCAAGCGTCTTGGGGTCGGCTCTTCGGTCTTCATGGCGCCCGCGCGGCGAGTCTAAGAGGACTTCGGCCGGAGCGGGCCCGGGTTGCGGGCGGCGTCGTGTTTTTCTTCGCTTCAGGGCACGAGCACGACCTTGCCCACGCCGTGCTGTTCGGCGACGCGCTGGGCTCGCCGCACCTCGCCGAGCGGAAATCGTTGCGCGACGGGCAGCTCGAGCTCGCCGTCCGCGACCGCTTCGCCGAGCTCGGTGAGGCGCTCGGCGTCCGGGTGCGTCATCATCGTGCGGACTTCGAGCTCGCCCGCGTTCGACTTCGGTTTGCCGAGGACCGTCCCGACCACGCCGCCGCGCTTCACCTTCGGGAGCAACGACTCGAGCACGCTTCCGTTGACCGTGTCGGCGATGGCGTCGAGGAGGGGCAGCGCGTCGAGCTCGCTCGGTTCGTCGAGCGCCACGATGCCGTCCGCTTCGAGCGTCTCCGCCTCTTCGCGCTGCGACTTCCGCACGCCCGCGAGCACGCGCGCCCCGCGCTGTTTCGCCGCGAACACGGCGACACGCCCGACGCTGCCGAGCGCTCCGGTGACGAGCACGACGTCGCCCGGCTTCACCCCGACCGCTTCTTCCACGAGCTGCGCGCCGGTGAGTCCGGCGAGCGGCAACACGGAAGCCTCTTCGGCGCCGACCTCGTCCGGCACTTTGGCGAACGCCTCGACCGGCGCCACCACCATCTCCGCGTACGCGTGATCGACGAGGCCCATCACGCGATCGCCGACCCGGAACTCCTTCACGTCCGCGCCGACCTCGCGCACCGTGCCGGCCACGTCGCGGCCGAGGATCGCCGGAAACTCGAGCTTTCTCATGGCGCGGAGGTCGCCGCGGCGGAGCTTCACGTCGATCGGATTGATGCTCGCGCCCTCGACCTGGACCTTGACTTCGCGGAGGCCGGGCGCGGGCTCGGGCACGTCCTCGACGACGAGCTTGTCGACGTCGCCGTAGTCGGTGAGAAGCACTGCTTTCATGGGATGATCTCCTTGCTCACGGGTTCGGTGAGCAGGCGCTGAGCAAGGCGCGGACCAGCCGTTCGAGTCGTGCCCGGTCGCGTGGCGCGGCGAGGCCCGCGCTTTCGCCCCGCCGAGGCAATTGTCAGCGTGCGTCGCCGTTTCGGCTCACGCGGCGCCGGCGGCGACGTTGATGTCGCTCGCTTCGAGAATGCGCTTCGGGTAGCCGCGGCGCGCGACGTTGAGCATGGCGAGGCCGACGCGTTCGGTCGTCGTCACGGAGTTCGGCGAGAGCGCGCGGAGCACGGGGAAAATCCAGCCGAAGAGCGCGAGCAGCACGCGATAGGATTTCGTGCGCGACGTGATGCCGTGGAGCGGCTGGATCGCGCCGGGGCGAAACGCGTACTTGCCGTGGAACGGCTGCTCGAAAATGGCATTTTCGGCCTCGCCTTTGACGCGCGCCCACATCGTCTTGCTCGTGCCGGTGCCGTCGGTGCCCGCGCCGGTGACCAGAATGAACGTCATGCCCGGGTTCTTTTGCGCGAGCACGCGCGCGGCCGCGGCGGGGATGTCGCGCGTGACCTTGCGGTAGTCGGCTTCGGTCATGCCGACCGACGTGACGCCGAGACAGAAGAAGCACGCGTCGTAGCCCGCGAGCCGGTCGGCGACCGGCGTGAAATCCTGCATCTCCGCGACGACGAGCTCCTCGAGCTTCGGCTCGGTGCGTCCGGTCGGACGCCGGCCGACGGCGAGCACGCGCTCGACGCCGGCGTCGAGCAAACACTCGCGCAGCACGCCTTGCCCGACCATGCCCGTCGCCCCGAAGAGAATCACCTTCATGCGTTGGCCTCGACGTGGGCGATCCCGGAAGGAGCGACTAAATCGGCGGGTAGGCGGGCAGGCGGCCGCCGGTCGCGCGCCAGAGGTTCGCCGTCTGCTGGATGATCGGGCTCCGGAGCGTGGGCGGCGGATGGTCGCGTTCGAAGGCGAACAGGATGTCCGAGGCCGAAAACTGATCGAGCCCCGCGAAAAACTGCATCGTGAGGAGCGCGCCGCCCTCGGTGAAGTGATAGCCGTTCCGGCGCGAACCGGTCGTCAGCGTGTCGGTGAGACCGTACGTGTCGGCGGCGACCTCGTTCGGTTGGTTGAAGAGGGGCACGGTGTTGGCGAGCATGCGCGCGATCTCTTGCGGCGGCAGGTTGCCGGCGCCGGTGCACGGCAGGTGGCCGAGGTAGTGATGCGCGAGCTCGTGCCCGAGCACGAACGCGATCTCTTCGTCGAGCACCTCACGCTGCCGCAGGAGCTTGTTCGGCTGGTTGTCGATGTTCGGATCGAAGAAGTTCACGGGCGGCTGCACGATCGGCTGGTTCGGCTGCTGGCCGTGCGCGATGAGCTGGATGTAGTCGGCGACTTTGTTCGTGCCCGCGGCTTCGTCGTACGCCTTGGCGCGCGCGAGGTGCGCCTGAATGTCGAAGAGCCCGTCGGTGACGGCCATCGCGGCTTTGCCGTCCTGCGTGCACGTGGCGAACGCGTTCACGTCTCCGGGCGTGCTGTCCACGACGATCGGCACGTTCGCGACGCGACCCTGCTGGAGCGGCGGCAGGTTCGAGATGAGCTCGCGCATGACGCTCGACGCCTCCGCGCGCAAGAACGGGAGGTTCGTCGTGTTGATGGGGTCGGGGCCGGCCGGCAGCTGCGGCGCGATGGTCGCGACGGCTCCGGGCGCCACGGGCATGCCGGGCTGCGGCGCCTGCATGCCGGGCTGCGGCGCGGGCGCTCCGGGTTGCGCGGGATACGGAGACTGCTGCGCCGGGTACGGGTACTGCTGCGGGTAGGGCTGTTGCGGATACTGCGCGGTCTGTTGATCGTCGTGCTGGCACGCGACCGCGCCGACGCAGAAAATTGCCACGACCGAACCGAAGAGCGTTTTGGATTTCATAAAAAAAGGTTGCATGCCGGCCTATGCAGCGCGCGGCAGGGTGTCGCAGGATAGACCCCGTGCCGAGCGACGTCATCCCCCGCCGCTTCAGGAGGGTCGAACAACCCTTCGTCGGCGGGAATGAAGTTCTGCTGCACCGTGACGGCGCCGAGGCGTACCCGGCGATGCTCGAGGCGATCTACGGCGCGCGCGAACAAATCCTCCTCGAGATGTATTGGTTCGCGTCCGACCGCGCCGGACGTCGCTTCGCGGACGCGCTCGCGGCGGCGGCCGCACGCGGCGTCGAAGTGGCGGTGCTCTACGACGCCGTCGGCAGCATCGGCGCGGATCCGGCCATGTGGACCGAGCTCCGGCGGGCCGGCGTCCAGGTGGTCGAGTTCGGTCCGGTCGCGCCGTGGCGGCGCCGCTTTCGCTTGGAGCGGCTGACGCGCCGCGATCACCGGAAAATCCTGGTCGTGGACGGCGAGATTGGCTTCACGGGCGGCTGCAACATCGCGAACGCATGGCTCTCGCTCGAAGACGGCGGCGCCGCCTGGCGCGACGACATGGTGTCGGTCCGAGGCCCCGCGGTCCGCGGCTTGCTGCTGTCGGCGCTCGGCATTTGGCGCCGCGTCGGGGGCCCGCCGCTCCTCCGCATCCGGCGCAGCGAGCCCGGGCTCGATCCGGCCGGCGGCATGCGCGTCAACGTGCTCGGCGAGGCGAGCTTTTTGCGCGAGCAACGCGAGATTTCGCGCGCGTACGTGCGCGAGCTCTACCGCGCGAGGCAGCGCGCCTGGATCCGGAACGCGTATTTCGTCCCCGATCGCGCCGTGCGGCGAGCGCTCGGGCACGCGGCCGGGCGCGGCGTCGACGTGCGCGTGCTCGTCCCGGGCGAGAGCGACGTCGAAGTCGTGCGGCACGCGAGCCGCGCGACCTGGGGCTACCTCCTCCGGCACGGCGTGCGGATCTTCGAGTTCGAGTCGCGCATCTTGCACGCGAAGAGCGCGGTCATCGACGGCCGCTTCAGCACCATCGGCACCTTCAACCTCGACTACCTGTCCTTGCGTTCGAACCTCGAGATCAACGTTTCGGTGGACGACGAAGTGTTCGGCGCCACCATGGAGGGGTCTTTTTTGCGCGATCTGGAAGCAAGCCGCGAAATCGACCAAAACGCTTTTCGCTACCGGCCGCTCGGCGAGCGCTTGTTCGAGCTCGTGGCATATCGCTTCAGGAAGTTCTTATGAGCTCGGCGCAGGAATTCGGTGAGGCCGCCTACGAAGTGCGCACGCACGGCTCGATGCGCGAGCTCGGCGAGGAGGCGTACCGCGCGCTGCTCGACGCGGGGACGCCGCCCTTCTTGCGCTTCGAGTGGCTCGACGCGCTCGAGCGTACGGGCTGCGTGGCGCCGAAGCGCGGCTGGTTGCCGATGCACCTCGGCATCTACCGGGGCGGCGCGCTCGTCGCGGCCGCTCCGGCCTACGTGAAGGGCAACAGCGAAGGGGAGTTCGTCTTCGATCACTCGTGGGCGCGCTTCGCCGAAGCCGAGCTCGGCGTCGCGTACTACCCGAAGCTCATCGTCGCGGTGCCGTTCACGCCCGCGACCGGACCGCGGCTCGTCACGCGCCCGGACCTGCCGAAAGAGCCGCTCGTCGGCGTGCTGTGTCGAGCGCTCGCGGGCGTGTGCCGGCAGGCCGAGCTCTCGTCGGCGCACGTCCTGTTTCCGTCGGCCGAAGAAGCGGCGCTCCACGTCGAGCACGGCTTGCTCGCGCGCCACGGCGTGCAATTTCACTGGCAGAACCCGGGCTACGCGAGCTTCGACGACTTCCTCGCGCGCTTCGCTTCGAAGAAGCGCAACCAGATCCGGCGCGAGCGCCGCGAGCTCGCCGACCGCGGCATCGTGCTCGACGTGCTCTCCGACAAGACGCTCGGCCCCGAGCACGCCGACTTCGTCTACGATTTCTACGTCGCGACGGTCGACAAGTTTCCGTGGGGGCGCCGCTACCTGAACCGCGCTTTCTTCGAGCAGGTGCTCTCGAGCATGCCGGAGCACCTGCACGTGGTCGCGGCGAGCGAGCGCGGGAGCCGGAAGCGGCTCGGCGGCGCGTTCAATCTACTCGGACGGCAGCGGCTGTTCGGGCGTTATTGGGGCGCGCTCGCCGAGGTGCCGTTTCTGCACTTCAACGTCTGCTTCTACAAGGGCATCGAGGAAGCCATCGAGCGGAAACTCGGCGGCTTCGAGCCCGGCGCCGGCGGCGAGCACAAGGTCGCGCGCGGCTTCGAACCGACGGTGACCTACAGCAGCCACTACCTCGCCGATCGGCGACTCTACGAAGCCGTCGCGCGCCATCTCGTCGCGGAGCGCACCGCGGTGGACGAGCACGTGTCCGAAGCCGAGCCGGTGCTCAAACGCTGACGCGGCCCGAGCGGCGCGCTACTGCCCGCGGACGAGCGGCGTCACGAGCGCGAAGTGCCACGAGAAGAGCAACACCACGCCGGCTTCGCCGCGCGCGGGCTTCGGGAACGTCACGTCGCCGCGAAACTCGAGCCACGGCCCGACCGCGCTCGCGGTGAACGGCACGCCGAAGCCGAGCGTCGCGTCGAGGGAACGGTGGCTGCCGAAGGCGTGCCCCGCGGGGGTCGCGAAGCTCGCGCCGAAGCCGAGCGCGAGCGAATCGAGCGCGAGATCGAGCACGGGCGGCCCGCTCTCGAGCGCGCGTTGCCAGCGCAGCAAAAAGAGCGGCGTGAGCTCGATGCCGAAGCCCGTGCGCCGCTCGAGGGCGCGATGCTCCGAGAGCGTTTCGTCGTAGAGGCCGTAGAGCGCGATGGTCGAATACCAGCGCGCGACTCCGCGCACGCCGATGCCGGCGTCGCCGTCGGCGAAGGTGAGCGTCGGCCCCACGCCGAGGCCGAGATCGAGGTCGCCGTCGAAGCGGCCGTAGGCGCCGTCGCCCTGGTGCGAGTACGCGTCCGGGTCGAGCGAGCGCACCTCGCCGCTCGTCCGGCGACCGAAGGCGCCGTCGTCCGGCTGCGGCCGCCCGCTGAGAGCGGCGAGGACGAACAGCGGCGTCATGATTTGAGCGCGCGCTTGATGGGTTCCCGGAGCTCGGGGGCGAACACGAGCCGAACCCGCTCCATCCGCTCGCCGCGCAGGCGCCCGAGCAGGAACGACACCTCCGCGAGCGCGCGCACCGCGCCGTCGGGGAAGACGACGGTGAGCGGATCGTCGGCGTCGTCGAGCGCGATGGTCGAGGCCACGTCGAGCCCGACGTAGATTTCCGGGTCGAATCCCTCCGTTTTCGCGACGTCACGGGCCACGTCGAGCGCGTCGAGGCGGCCGCGCGGCGTCGCTTGCTCACCGAAGAGCTCGTACGTCTTGAACAAGCGGCGCGCCTGCAGGCGCGTGACGAGCCCCGCGAGCGTCGGGTCCGGCGCGCTCCGCCACGCTGCGAGCGCGACCCAGAGCGCGGGATCGTCGAGGTCGAGATACTCGCCGAGCGAAATCGCGCCGTCGCGCGCGAGCGCGGCGATGCCGGGCGGCGTGCCCGCGAGCCGCGTGCCGTCGCTCAAGAGCGCGCGCGCGCGATCGAGGATCTTCGTGAGCATCCACTCGCAGGAGCGCTCGGTCTTGTGGAAGTACACCTGCTGGAACATGAAGAGCCGCGCGAGCAAGAACGACTCGATCGCGGGGATGCCCTTGCGTCCGTCGATGGCGATGGGCGGCGCCTTTCCCTCGCTGCTCGCGACTCCGAAGGTGAGGCTCCGGAGCAGCCACGCGAGGTCGAAGCTGCCGTAGTTCACGCCCGTCGCGTGCGCGTCGCGCAGGAGGTAATCGCAGCGGTCGACGTCGAAGGTGCCGCTCACCGCGCGCGCGAGATACGGGAGCTCGTGCCGGCCGGCGACGAGCTCGGCGACGCGCTCGGGCAAGAGCGGGTCGAGCTCTGCGAGTACGCGGTGCACGTCCGTGCCGTCGTCGAGCAGCATGCGCCGCGTCCACGTCTCGTGGAGCTGACCGCCGAGCACCTGCTCGAAGAGATGCGAAAAGGGGCCGTGGCCCACGTCGTGGAGCAATGCCGCGGCGAGCGCCTCGCGGGCACGCTCGGTCGTGACGCGTTGCCAATAGGGCAAGGTTTGGTCGATGTGCCGGAGCCGCTCGAGCAAGCGGGTCATCACGAAGGCCGCGCCGATGGCGTGCGAGAAGCGCGTGTGGTCGGCGCCGGGGTAAGCGAAAGACGCAAGTCCGAGTTGCCGGATGCGCCGAAGCCGCTGAACTTCCCGTGCTTCTAAGAGTTTGACGATGATTTCCTCTTCTTTTCGCTCGAAAGAGACGAGTCCGTGCACGGGGTCGCGGAGGATCATCGGGGTCGCCGCAATATAGTTATCTCGACACGGCCCAAAAGGGCGCGTAACTTTAGACAGATAACCGTTCGAGGCCCCGGGGCACGGGCGGTTGGCGATCCCATGGCCCGTCCCAGCGCATCTCCTCCTCCTCGGCCCATCCGGCTGGTCGATGTGCTGCGCCAGCTGCCGGACGCGGAGCTCGGCTCGCTCATCACGCGCCTGAAGATCCGCGTCGACGAGGCCAAGCGCATCGACGTGCCGTCGCAGGTGGCAAGACTCCTCCTTCAGCTCCCGGAGCTCCGTGACCCCTCGATCCTGCCCGGGCCGACGCGGGAGCTCCTTTACCGCGTCGCCGAGGCCGGAGGCATCCTCGGCGCGCGGAGCCTCCCGTCGGCGGTGGAGCCGCTCGTCGCCCGCGGCGTCGTGTACGTGCGCGGTCGCGGGAGCGGCGTCGAGCTCCTGCTGCCGATCGCGTTTCTCTTGCACCTGAAGCCGTGGGAGGGTGAGGACCCGCGCGGCGTGCGCGCCATGCTCTGGCAGGCGCACCCCGACGTGGCGAGCAGCATCGCGTCGCACTACCTCGGCCGCCCCGCGACGCCGCCGCTCTCGCTCGGTCTCGAGCCGGCGTGGGAGGTGCTGTCGGATCCGGCTCGGCTCGCGCGCGAAGTCGAGGAGCTCGCGCCGCTCGAGCGGAAGCTCCTCTCCGCCGTCGAACAAGTCGGGGGCGAGGTCGATACCGAAGAGCTCCTCGATCTCGAGCGGGAACCCTTGCGCTTGCGCGGCGCGATGGGCGCGACTCCCTCACGGCGCGGCGTCGGCTTCGCGCTCGAGCGGCGCGGCTTCCTCGTCCCGGTGCATCCGAACCGGCACATGATTCCGACCGAGGTCGCGAGCATCGTCGGCGCGCAGCGCCACGCCGAGCGCGAGGCGCAGCGGCGCGAGATCCGCACCTTCGTGCTGGGGGACGACCATGCGCCGCGCCGCGCGCGCTTCGCGGAGGATCCGGCGCCGCTCGCGCTCGCGCTCGGTCTCGCGGTGCGTGAGCCGGGCGTCGAGGTGAAGCCGGGCGTCGGCACGCCGCGCTCGCTCGTGACCAAGCTCGCGTCCCGCTTCGGCAAGGACCCCGAGCGCGTGGCGTTCGTCGCGGCGCTGAGTCGCGCTATCGGTCTCTGGGATCCGTCGGCCATCGGCGTCGCGGCACCGCCCGGCGCGCTGCCCGTGTCGGAGCTCGCCCGCGCGCTCTTCCAAGCGTGGCGTCGCGGCGGCGCGTGGGACGAAGCGCGTCCCGACGGCGAGGTGCTGCGCGCGCCGCCCGAAGCGCGCGAATCGAGCGCGTGCGGCGTCGTGCGCGAGCTCGTGCTCGAAGCGCTGCACGAGCTGTCCGACGGGCGCTGGGTGCCGTGGGAGGCGGTCGCGGCGTACGTCCGCTCCGACTCGCGAACGCCGGGCGTGCGGCGCCTGGTCGAACGCTGGGCGCAACGCTCGGCGATCGAGCCGCTCCTGCCCGAGGAGATCGCGCGTCGCGTCGCGCTCGGCAGTCTGCACCTGCTCGGCGTGGTCGATCTCGGCGACCCCGACGACGAAGAAGCGATGGGGCCCACGCTGCGCATCACCCCGCGCGGCCGCGCGTACCTCTCCGACAGCGCCGAGTCGCGTCCGCCGGGCGAGCCGAGCCGCTTCCTGGATCACCAGGCGCTGCGCATCGGTTCCGCCGCGCAGACCGGCACCGTCATCGCGCTCGCGCCGCTCGTCGAAATCGGCGCGGTGAGCGGCGCGCTCGACGTGCTCGTCACGCAGCCGGCGCTCTCGCGCGCGCTGAGCGCCGGGTTCGACGCCGAAGTGCTGCAGTCGAGGCTCGAAGCGCTCGCGCAGTTGCCCGATCCGATCGCGCGCTCGTTCGCGCAGGCGAGCGCCGTGGTCGGTCGCGCGGAGTTCGTCGCGACCGCCGGGTTCATCTGGGTCGAAGATCCGGAGGTGCGCGAGCTCTTGCGCACCCGCCGTCAAACGGCCGATCTGTTCGTCGATCCGTCGCCGCCCTCGGGCTTGCTCGTGCAGGCGGGGGTCGATCTCGAGCGCATCGCGCGCCGCTGCCGCTCGCTCGGCGTGGAGCTCATCGTCGACGGCCAGCCGTACCGCACGCGGTCGGTCCCGCCCGGCAAGACCGGAAGCGGCGCGCGCCGGCTCGAATCGAGCGGCACCTTGCCGTCGCTCCGCGCGGCGCGCGTGCCGTCGAGCGCGCGGCAAGCCGCCGTTCGCGCCACCTCGAGCGCCCGCCACCCGGCCACGCGCGTTCCGGCGAGCGGCGAGTCCGGCCAACGAAGCCTCGGTGAGGACGACACCGAGGGCAAGCGCGGCGCCGGCGAATAAGCGCGTGCCGCGCGCCGCTCTTCGCGCGAATCGGCGCGCGACGCATCGTGTAAGCTCTCGGCCCGGGCGATGAGGACGACGATGGCTCTCGCGGCGAGCGCTCTGCTCGCGTGGCTGCCGGCGGAGCGCTGCTTCGCGCAAACGGCGACTTTCGACGTCCCCCCGGAATGCGGCGACGAGCTCGCATTTCGCAGCGAGCTCGTGCGCCTCACGGGCAACGACGCGGCCCGCGCGCGGCCGTCGCGCCTCCGCATCACGCACGAAGCCGAACGCGGGACGTATCGGCTGACGCTCGACGTCGGAGGCCGAACGCGTGAGCTCGAGCACGCCGACTGTCGTGTCCTTTTGCGCAGCGCGGCCGTGATCGCCGCCGCGTCATTGAAGGCGGAAGCGGTCCCCGCGCCCGCGGCGGTCTCGACACCGGTGACGCCCCGCGCCGCCGCGGCTCCTGCGCCTGCCACGGCGCCACTCGAGCGCGACGCCACGCAGCGCGCCGAGCACGGCACGCGCGACCGCGAGTGGCGAGGCAACGTCGCGGCCGGTGTCGGTCTCGCCGCGGGCGTCGTCCCGGACGTCACGGCCGCGTTCGAGGTGCGCGGCGAAGTGCTCGGCGAGCTCGCGGGCGCGTCGCTCGGCGTCCGTTATTTTCCGACGCGCTCCGCGGCCGTCGAAGGAAGGCGCGCCGACGTTTGGGGTGTCGGGCTGCGCGGCGCCGCCGTCGTCCGGCCCGTCCCGGCGCTCAACCTCTCGCTCGGCCTCGACGCCGACCGCCTGAGCGGGCGCGGCAGCGGCGTCACCAAACCCGAGCGCGATTCGGCGTGGACGCTCGCGCCCTCGGCGGAGCTCGCAATAATCCCGATTAGAAACCGGCACTTATCGCTCGAGGTCGCGGCCGAGGGGCGGCTCGCGCTGGTTCGCCCGGTGTTCGTCGTCACGGGCTTTCAAGATCTTTACCGGGTGCCAAGCTGGGGGATGGTGCTCGTTCTTCGCGGTGCCTGGCACTTTCCGTGACGGATCGGGGCGCCTCGCGGGATGAACCCGGCATGGCCGCCGGGACTCTCGAGCCGACGCCCTTCGCACCCGGCCGAGCGGACGCTCGCCCGGCCGAAGTGCCCGACGTCGATCGGGTCTACGCCGAGCACTTCCGCTACGTGTGGCGTTGCCTGCGCGCGCTCGGCGTGCGCGACGCCGCGCTCGACGACGCCGTGCACGACGTCTTCCTCGTCGTGCAGCAGAAGCTCGCCGCCTTCGACGGCCAGGCGGCGCTCACGACGTGGCTCTACGCGATCGCGCTCCGCGTCGCGCGCCGTGCTCGCGCTGCCGCGCGCAAAGACGGCTGGCGCTTCGAGCCGGTGGACGCACTCGAGGACGCTCTGAGCGACGTCCCGACCGCGCCCGGCGCGAGCGAACGCCCCGACCACGCGTTCGAACGCGGCGAGCGTCTCTCGCTCGCGCGGCGTGCTCTCGAGCGACTCGACGACGACAAGCGCGAAGCGTTCGTGCTCTCGCAGATCGAACAGCGCGCCGCGCCGGAGATCGCCGAGATCACGGGCCTGCCGCTGAACACCGTGTATTCGCGCGTCCGCGCCGCGCGGCTCGCCTTTCAAGCCGAGGTGGCCCGCCTCGAGCTCGTCACCCGAGGAGCAGCGAAATGAGCGCCGAATTCGATCCGGATCCGTTCACGGAAGCGCTGCGGGACGATTGGCCGAGCGCGGCGGACGAGGCACGCGTGCGGGCGCGGCTCGCGGCGGCCGGCGTGCTCGCGGGTGTCGGCGCGGTCGCGCCCGGAGCGACGGCCGCGACGACGGGCACGGCATCGACGAGCGTGCTCGCCAAGGCGCTCGGCTTGCCGCTCGCGGCGAAGGTGGGCGCAACCGCGGTGCTGGTCGGCGCCATCAGCGTGCCGATCGTGCGGACGAAGTGGCTCGCTCACGAGAGCGCGCGCGCGTCAGTGCCGAGCGCAGCACCGGCGCGGTCGCACTCGGCCCTGCCGTCGGGCGTGAGCCAAGCGGAGCCTGGCAGCGTGCCGGCGGCCGGCACCCGAGCGGCGGCGGCGGACGTGGCTCTGGCGCCGCCGGCGAGCTCGACGGTTGGTGTGGCGGCGGACGTTACGAGCGAGAGCGCGGCGGCGAACGCGGCGTCCGCGTCGGCGTTCGTCGGGCCGGCGTCCCCGGTCGTGAATCGGCTGTCGCATGCGCGTGATTCGGCGGCGGCAGGGCCGGACGGCGCGAGTGCTTCGCGGCCCGCCGCGGGCTCGTTTCCCGTCGCGGCGGCGCCCGAAGACGAGGGCACGCTGCGCGCCGAGACCGCGCTCATGGAGCAGGCGCTCGGCGCGCTCGGGCGCGGTGACTTGGCGAGGGCGAAGCGAAAGCTCGCCGAACATGCGCGAACATTTCCGGATGGGCACTTGGCGCCCGAGCGCGACCGCGCGCTCGAGCGGGTACGGGAGAAGGAGACGGAACGATGAGGATCGAGAACGTCAGGGTGGATCGCTTTGCGTTCGGGCTCGTGCTGCTCGCTGCGCCGCTCGTGGTCGGCGCGAAAGGGTGCGACACGGCCGTCGTCGGTGACGACACGCACTGCACTCGAAATTGCACGCCCGGGGAGGCCGGCGCCGACACCGGCGGTACGACGAGCGGCGCGTCCGGCAGCGGCGGTGCGAGCGCGACCGGCGGTGCGAGCGCGACGGGCGGCTCGAACGCCACCGGCGGCTCGAGCGGGAGCGCGGGCAAAGGCGGTTCGAGCGCGAGCGGCGGCTCGAGCGCGACGGGCGGCTCGAGCGCGACCGGCGGCTCGAGCGCGACCGGCGGCTCGAGTGGTGCCGGAGCGAAGGGCGGCTCGAGCGCGACGGGCGGTGCGCCGTCGACGGGCGGGACGGTGGGAAGCGCCGGCGAAGCCGGAAGCGCGGGTGCCGCCGGCGCGGGCACCACGTGCGGAGGACTTCAGGTGCTCGCGTGCCCCGACGGCCAATACTGCGACTACGCGGCGGACGCCGGGTGCGGCGCCACGGACATTCCCGGCACCTGCCAGCCGAAACCGGGCGGGTGCACGACCGACTACAGCCCCGTGTGCGGCTGCGACGGGAACACTTACTCGAACGCGTGCACCGCGGCCATGATGGGCATTTCGGTGGCCTCGACCGGCGCGTGCATGCCGATCACCGGCACCACGTGCGGCGGCGACACGGGCGTCACGTGCGACGCGCAGAGCTTTTGCAAATACCCGATCAGCGCGCAGTGCAGCTACCGGGGCGACACGGGGACGTGCACCGCCATCCCCCAAGCGTGCGACACGCTGTTTCAGCCGGTCTGCGGCTGCGACGGCATGACGCACTCGAATGAGTGCGAGGCGGACATGGTGGGTACCTCCGTCGCCTCGACGGGCGCGTGCATGGGCGGCGACACCTGCGGCGGTTCCTCGGGCGCGACCTGCCCGAGCCTTCAGTTTTGCAACTTCCCGATCGAAGCGATGTGCGGCACCGGAACCCAAACCGGCACGTGCACGCTGTCGGGCGGAGTCGACTGCTCCGAGACGGTGATGCAGGTCTGCGGCTGCGACGGCCAGACGTACCAAAACTCCTGCTTTGCGCTCAAAGCACAAGTGTCGGTCGCCGCGAACGGCGCTTGCCCGACACAGTAGCCCGCGCTCACGCGCGCTCGGGGTGGGGCGCCCGGCTCAAGCCTCGAGCCGGCGCTTCACCCACGCGTCGCGTCCCGGGCTCGCGCTCACGTGCGTGACGGCGCCGCCGCTCACGAACACTTCGGCCGGCAGCGCGCGCCCGTTGTACTCGCTCGCGAGCACGAAGCCGTAAGCGCCCGCGTCACGGATCGCCACGAGACCCGACGGCGAGGGCCCGAGCGGATGCGCGCCGAAGTCGTCCGAGCTCTCGCACACCGGGCCGACGACGCGCCATTCCGGCTCCGCCGGCGCCGCGTCCAAGAGCTCGACCCGGTGCTTCGCTCCGTAGAGCGCGGGTCGCACGAGGTCGTTCATCCCGGCGTCGAGCATCGTCCAGCGCCTGCCTTCGCTCTGTTTCGTCTGCACGACGCGCGCGACGAGCACGCCGTAGGCCCCGACGAGCGAGCGCCCGGGCTCGATCACGAAGCGCAGCTTTTCGAGCCCTTCCGCCGCCAGGAGCGCGAGCGAGCGGCTCACGAAGGAGGGCGGCGCGGGTGCGGGGGCGTCGCCGTAGTCGATGCCGTAGCCGCCGCCGAAATCCAGGTACTCGAGGGCGCGGCCGCTCGCGAGGCGCGTCTTCACCACGTCGACCACGACGCGCGCGGAGGCGAGGTACGGCTCTACCTCGCGCAACATCGAGCCGACGTGCGCCGAAACACCGACGCCGACGAGCTCGGGGTGCGCATCGACGCGCTCCCACGCCGCGCCGAGCTCGCTCCGCGCGATGCCGAACTTCGCCTGGTCGTGACCCGTCGCGACGTGGGCGTGCGAGTCGATCAGGACGCCCGGTTTGACCCGCAGGCCGAGCCGGGCGCGCTTGCCGGCGGCTCGAGCGCGCGCCGCGAGCCGCTCGATTTCCTCGACGCTCTCGACCTGCACCGCGAAAATGTCGCGGCCGATCGCCTGGTCGAGCTCCGCGTCGGTCTTGCCGACGCCGCTCATCACGATGTTGCGCGGGGCGATCCCCGCGCCGAGGGCGACTTCGAGCTCGCCGCCGGAAACCACGTCGGCGCCGGTACCGGCCGCGGCGAGGGCGCGGACGACGGTGCCGGCCGTGTTGGCCTTCACGGCGTACGCGGTGAGGTGCGGCGCCGTCCCGAAACTTGCCTCGAGCGCCCGCGCTCCGGCGCTGAGCCCGTCGAGGTCGTACACGTAGGCGGGCGTACCGATGCGGGACGCCTCGATCAGGGGAGCGAGCAGCGCGCCGAGCGGAGTGCCCGAGATGGTGAGGGCGCCTTGCGCATTGCGTCGAAAGCCAAGTTCACGGTCGGCCATTTGGGTGCGAGGAGAACCTACCCCATTCTGGGGCGCCGTGTGGCATGCTGGCCCGTCCTCCCATGATTTCTCGTCGCGCAAAGATCGTCTGTACCATCGGCCCTGCTGTCGAGTCCCGTGAGCAAATTCGGGAGCTCATCGCGGCGGGCATGGACGTCGCCCGCTTGAACTTCTCGCACGGTGAGCACTCCGAGCACGGCCGGCGCGCCGAGATGATTCGGGTGGAAAGCGCCGCGATGGGCAAGCCGGTCGCCATCCTGCAGGACCTCTGCGGTCCGAAGATCCGCACCGGCAAAGTCGGCCCCGCCGCGCTCGCCGCGGGCGACACCGTCGATCTCATCTCGGGCGAAGCCGGCGACGATCGCACGATTGCCATCTCGTACGAGGGGCTCGAGCACGACGTGCGCCCCGAGGATCGCATCTTGCTCTCGGACGGCCAGGTCGAGCTCCGCGTGCTCGGCATCAAGGGCAACCGCGTCGAAGCCCGGGTCGAGCACGGCGGTCCGATGCGCGCGAAAATGGGCGTGAACCTCCCGTCCGGCAGCCTGCGCCTCGGCGCGCTCACCGAGAAGGACAAGCACGACCTCGAGTTCGGCCTCTCGATCGGCGTCGATTTCGTCGCGCTCTCGTTCGTGCGCCGCGCCGAAGAGGTGCAGGAGCTCCGCGAGATCTGCGAGCGCAAAGGCAAGCCGACGCCCATCGTCGCGAAGATCGAGACGCCGAACGCGGTCGAGCGCCTCGACTCGATCGTGCGCGCCGCCGACGCCGCCATGGTCGCGCGCGGCGACCTCGGGGTGGAGCTGCCGCCGGAAACCGTGCCGGTGATTCAGAAGCAGATCATCGGCACCTGCCGCATTCACCGAAAGCCGGTGATCGTCGCGACCGAGATGCTCCAGTCGATGGTCGATTCGCCGCGGCCCACGCGCGCCGAGGCGAGCGACGTGGCGCACGCCGTGTTCGGTGGAACCGATGCCGTGATGCTGTCGGCCGAGACGGCTACCGGCAAATTCCCGATTCACGCCTGCCGCATGATGGATCGCATCATCCGTCAGGCCGAGGCGAGCCGCTTCTTGAACCTCTCCGCGTCCGAGCCCGACCACACGACGCCCGACGCCATCGCCCACGCGGCCGTCTCCATCGCGCGCGAAGTCGGCGCGAAGCTCGTCGTCGCTCTCACCGAGCGCGGCGACACCGCGCGCCTGGTCTCGAAGGCGCGGCCGATGGTGCCGATCCTCGCCTTCTCGACCGAGGAGCCCGTCCTCCGGCGCCTCGCTCTCTATTGGGGGGTGACTCCCCGTTCGCTCGTCGCCAAAGCGACGCTCGAGGACCAAATCCGCGACTTGAGCCAGGCGTTGATGGAGAGTAACCTCGTCCGGTCGGGAGAGAGATACGTGATGGTGTACGGTGCGCGCGTCGGCGTGCGCGGCGCGACGAACGCCGTGCGAGTCGAACAGCTCGCCTGAGAGGCTCCGGGTGATCGCGACGGCGGAATCCAAACCCGACCTCGCGAAATTCGAGATTCGCGAGGAAATCGGCCACGGTGGCATGGCCACCGTCTACCTCGCCCGCGACAAGCGTCTCGGCCGCGACGTCGCCGTCAAGATCATCCACCGGCACCTGCGTGAGAACACGGAGGTCGCGGCCCGCTTCGCGAGCGAGGCGCGCGCCGTCGCGAAGCTCAAGCATCCGAACATCGTCGAGGTCTACGACGTCTCCGACGACACGGAAGCCGAGCGTTATTTGGTGGTGGAGTTGGTGCGCGGCACCACGCTCCGCGCGTTACTGACCGAGCACGAGCGTCTGCCGCCGGAGATCGCGGCGATCATCGCCGTCGAAGTCGCGAGCGCGCTCGATCACGCGCACCAATTCGGCGTCATCCATCGCGACGTGAAGCCGGAGAACGTGCTCGTCGCGTTGCCGATCCCGGGCGCGCCCGATCTGCGCGCGAGCAACCCGGACGAAACGCTGGTCAAAATCACCGATTTCGGCATCGCGAAGCTGCTCGACGCGCAGGGCGTCACCTCGACGGGCCAGGTGCTCGGCTCGCCCGCCCACATGGCGCCCGAGCAAATCGAGGGCGGCGACGTGAACGCTCGTTCCGACGTCTTCGGCCTCGGCGTGATGCTCTACGAGGCCATGGTCGGGCGGCTGCCGTTCGACGGGAAGAACCCGGCGCAGGTGCTGCGCCGCGTGCTCGACGGCGCCTTCACGCCCGCCGAGAAGGCGCGTCCCGCGGTCGGCCGCAACTTCGGCGCCGTCGTCGGCAAGGCGCTCGAGCACGAACCGAACGCCCGCTACGCGTCCGCCGAAGACTTCGCGCGCGCCCTGCGCGAGGAGCTCGCCCGCCTAGGCTTCGTCGATTTGCGCGGTGAGCTCCGCGCGTTCTTGCTCGATCCGAAAGCGTACCGCACGGCCTACGAGCCGCGGCTCGTCGAGCGGCTCGTCTCGCTCGCGGCGGCGGCGCGCGCGAAGAAGGACATTCCCGCCTCGGCCGCGGACTTGAACCGTGCGCTCGCCCTCCGCCCCGACGACGCGTCGCTGCTCGCCGAGGTCGCGAGCCTCGGTCGCGCCGAGCGGCTCCGGCGCAACGTGCGCCTCGTGAGCGCGGCGCTCGGGGGCAGCATGCTGCTCGGCGGGCTCGCGTTCGCGGTCACGCGCTTCGACGTGAGGCGGCACCTGACCGAGACGGCCAAGCCCTCGCCCTCGGCGGCGCCGCCGGCGAGTGCGCGCGCCCGCGCGCCCGTCGCGAGCGCGTCCGCCGCGGGATCCGATGCGGACGACAAGCCGCGCGTCCTGCCGCGCAAGCCGCCGATGCGCCCCTCGGTCGTCCTGCCCGCGCGGAGCGCCGCTTCTGCCGCTCCCGAGCCCGCGACGGCGAGCGTGCGTATCGCGGTGGACGGCCCCGCCAACGCCACCGTGCGCGTGGACGGCAAAGAGCTTTCGGATTGGTTCGGGACCCAGCAGATCCCCGTCGGGACCCATGTGTTCGAGTTCATCCCCCCGAACACGGAATGCTGCGACACGGGAGATCGCGTTACGGTCGATATTCACGCGCCGGCGGGCCCGGACGACTTACAGAAGGTGAGGGGGCGCATCGCCTTTAAGGATGCCGTGATCGAGTTTCACGGCCCGCCCGGCTCGCGGGCTAGCTGTTCCGAGCTCGGCGAATTCGACGTTCCGAGCCACCACTCTTTCGGCATGACGACGGCGGTCCGGCGGGGGAGCTGCACCATGATCCCGCCGGAAGGCACTGGGCTCCCCGTAAAAGCATTTGACGTGACCCTGAGCCCCGGTCGAGTCTCGAGCGTCCCCCCCGGCCCCTGACATCCCCGCCGGGGGCTCTGCATGCAGTCGTCACGTCTACGGTTGGTCACGGTGGCGACCTTCGCTGGAACCTTCTGGTTCGTGGCCCGCGCGGCCGCGGACGAAAGCGCCGGACGAACGGACCCGACGCGCGTCGCGAGCGCCACGGAGTCGCCCGAGCACGCACCCGTCGAAGAGGACCGGCTGAGCGACGAAGCCGAGCTCGCGCGCATCGTCGGTCTGGTCGATGCGGCCAAGTACGAGGAATGCGCCGCGCGCCTCTCCCGCCTGCTCGATCCGCAGAGCGCGCATCCGCTCGCGCAGCCGCAGATCGTCGAGACCTCGCGCATTTACTACGCGACCTGTCTCATGGGCCTCGGCAAGGACGAGCAGGCCGACGAGGTGCTCCGCGCCGCGATTCGGAAAAATCCGCAGATGCGGCCGCCCGACAGCTTGACCTTCCCCGCGCGCGTCGTCGACCACTTCCTCAAGGTGCGCGAGCAGCTCTACACCGAGCTCCGCGCGACCGAGCAGAAAGCGATCGAGCGTGCCAAGCAGGAAGCCGCAGCGAAACAGAAACGCGACAACGAGCAATGGGCCCACACCCTGATGCTCGAGCGCCTCGCGCGGCAGGAAGTCGTCGTCGAGAAGAACAGCCGCTACGTCGCGCTCCTCCCGTTCGGCGTCGGGCAATTTCAGAACGGCAACAAGACGCTCGGGTGGACCTTCCTCGTCGCGGAAACCATGCTCGGCGCGACGGCGCTCACCTCGCTCAGCGTGTTCAGCACCTTGAACATCCAGGCGGCCCGCTACGAAGCCCGCGGCCAGCAGCCGTCGAAGAACGTGAACGATCGCCTCACGAATTGGCACCTCGCGCTCACGGGGACGACCTACGCGCTGCTCGGCGTGGCCGCGCTCGGGATGGTCGAGGCCGAAGCGTCGTTCGTGCCCGAGGTGAAGCGCATTCGCGAGCGGCCGCTCCCGAAAATCATCGATCGGGTGAGTGTCCTGCCGGACGTCGCCGTCGGCCCGCACGACGTGACGATCGGCGTGAGCGGCGCGTTCTGATCAGAGGCCGCCGGTCGCGCCGGTGTCGATCGTGCCGCCGGTGAGACCGGCCCCGATCGTGCCGCCCGTCGGGAAGCTGCCGCCGAAGCTCGTGTTGCCGCCGAACCCGAGCGTGCCGCCCACCGGGATCGGCGAGTCGGTGCCGCCCGCGCCGCCGAACGCACCGCCGACGGTGCCGCCGGTACCGCCCGCGCCGCCGGTCGTCGCGACGCTACCGCCGGTCGAGGTGTCGCCGCCCGTCGCGTCGGTGCCGCCCGTGTTGCCGCTCCCGCCCGCCGACGGCATGCCGGTGCCGATCGGCATTTGCGGAGGGTTCGGCGAGGACGAGCCGCCCGTCGCCGGGTACACGCAGTCCTTGCACGGCCCTTTGTCGTCGTCGCTCGACGAACAGCCGAGCCCGAGCGCGCACGCGAGCGACACCGAGGCGAGCGCGAGCAGCGGGCGCGGCACGAACCGGTGCGCGCGCCTCGGCGGCGTTCTACGGTGGGTGCGCTGGCCTCGTGTCGTCACGCTGGTCATGCCGAGTTTGTCGCAAGATCGGTGCCGGCGCTCGGAGCGCCAGCGCGAGCATCATGCGACCCGATCGACACGGACTGCCAAAATTGCCGCGCCTCACGCGCTGAAATTAATCTTCAGGGGCAGCGCTTGGCCGTGCCCTGCACCAGACCCGCGTTTCAATCGTGTGCAGCGGCCCCGCTTCGCGGAGCCATCCCCCTCGGCCGCTTCGCGGCCGTTGGAGCGGTTTTCATCACTTTCACGTGCCACGCGATGGTGAAAACCGCTCTAGGATGCGCGCCGGCAGGAGGGTTTCAATGAGTTTGCACGAGCTCGCCGAGAAAATTGAGCACGCCCACCACAGCTCGGAGCATCCGGGCGGCGGTCACGGGGCGGGCGGGCCGAGCAAGCAGATCGGCATCACGATGGCGCTGCTCGGCGTGCTCTTGGCGTTCTCGGCGGCGATGGTCGGCTCGCAACGCACCGAGCTCATCAAGTCGATGGTGCTCCAGTCGAGCAAGTGGGGCTTCTACCAGGCCGAGACGATGAAGTTTCGCGTGCTGCAGGCGGACTTCGAGCTCCTGAAGAGCATCTCGCCGAAGAAGGACGAGATCGAGAAGGTGGAGACGACGCTCCGCACGAAGCGCGGTCCGCGCGGCACGAAGGACGACGAAGACACGGCCGAGCTCAAGGATCTCATCGCCTCCGCGACCGAGGACATGGCCGATCTGCTCACGCCCGACGCGAGTGAGCTCACGCGCTTTCGCAAGATGTCACGCGAGTTCGAGCGCGACATGCGCGAGGCCAAAGAGGACGCCGACGCCTACGATCTCAGCATCGAGGCGCATCAAGAAGCCGCCGAGCGTTACGAGTGGGCGCAGCTTTCGGCCGAAATCGGCATCGTGATCGCTTCGATCGCGCTCTTGCTCGGAAGCCGCAAGGTGTGGGCGGTGTCCATCCTGCTCGCGGTGACCTGCACCGGCGCGCTCGCGGTGACTTACGTGCGCACCGCGCAAGCGCTCACGCTCGCCGACAAGAAGATCGACGACGCGGCCAAGAACGTCGTGCAGCTCGAGCACGACGACGACGACGACGAGACTCCGGCTACCGCCACTTCGCCGAGCGCTCCCCCTCACGCGCCTCCGAGCGCGTCGGCGCACGCGGAGTGATCGGCGCTCGTGCGCGTCGCCCGCGCGGCAAGGCGCTGTGAAAAAAGTGCACGAGGGGCTGCGCTGCCGCACGCGTTGTCAGGGCGGCGCGCCGGGGTAGGCGCCGAAACTCGGTGAGATAGGGCCTTTTCGACTCGGTGGTACGCGCGTTGCTTCCGCCGCGCCGTGCGCTTGCTTCTGGTGTGGGTCGGCGCGGGCTCGCTGCTCGCGTGGAGCGGTCACGCCGTGGCCGCCGACGCCGACGCGTCGCCGGACGCTCCTCCGCCTCCCGAAAAACCTTCGCGCGTCTGGCTGGCGCGGGCCGGCGTGGGTCTCGGTTTCGCCACTCAGAGTCAGCAGGAAGCGCTCGTGAGCGCCGAGAGCTTCGGCGGACCGCGCTTCCACGTGAGCGCGGAGGTCGCGCGCATGCTCACGGAGCGAGTCGGTCTCGGCGTGCTCGGCATGTACGGCTGGCGCGAAGCCGGCGTCGACGTGGGCAGCGATCACACGACGACGCTCTCCCAGCCGCCGGTGTACGCCGAGCAATTCGCCGGCGCGGCGCTCGAAGTGCCGATCGTGTTCGACCTCGGACCGCGCCGTTCAGCCGAGGTTTCGCTCGTGCCGTTCGCGGGACTCGGCTCGGGCGGGGTCGGCTTGTACCGGAGCGGGCCGTGGCACGGCGGGCCGCTCTTCGGCGGCTCGCTGCAGATCTTCGCTCCGCGCGCGTACCTCGGCGCGGCGCTCGGCGCCTATTTCTTGCCGCTGCCGCCTCCGGGACGCACGGGCGGGCACAACGATCTCGGCTCCTACTTTTTCTCGCTGATCGTGGGGCTCGATGCCGGCTGAGCGTGCCGCGCGCAACCCGAGGCGGCGTGCGCTCTTCGCGCTCGTGCTCGCGACGGCGTGCGTCAGCGGGCCCGAGGACGAAGTCGGCGTGACGGCGCCGCGCTACCTCGACCAGCTCTGCGCCAACGACGCGTACCAACTCCAAGGGAGCGCCGTGCGCACGACGGGCATCACCGACGACTCGTGCGGCTTCGTGCTCGGACCGGGGGCGGGCAGCATCAGCTTCGACATCACGATCCCCGCCGCGTTCGACAGCTACGACGTGTCGGCGCTCGTCACCGAACGCGGCAAGACGAGCTGGGTGAGCCTCGCGAGCGGTGTCACGCCCGCGGGTTACGGCGGCGCCGCGGGCATCGGCAGCTTCACGCTCACGACCGACGGCGACGAGAAGGAAGTGTCCGACGTGCGCGTGCGCGGCGTCGCTTACCCGAGCTGCAGCGTCTCGCGTCGCGCTCGGCGCCGCTGATTGCTCGCCGGACGCGCTCGCCGGACGGCGGCCGTCAGAGCTCCTCGACCACGACGCGCTCGCGCTCGGCGGCGCGTTCGGCCGCGGCGAGGCTCGTCGGACCCTGGCCGTCACCGCGCTCGTGCTTCACGCCGAGGAGCCGGAGGACGAGCGGCGGCGGCGCGAAGCCGAGCTCGGGGTGGTCGTCGAACAAGCCGGCGAGCTCGCGCGCGTAGGCGCGTGCAAGCTCGAGCGTCCCGATGCGATCGAAGGCCCGAGCCTTCGGTCGGCTCGCGAGCGGCAAGAGCACGAGCCCGAGGAAGGTGAGTCGATAAATCACGCGGGCACGCGCGAGCGCGGCGGGACGTCGCGTGAGCACCGCGCGCAAGAAGTGCACGTTGAGCGGCACGTGAAACGACTCGTCGCGCGTGAGGATCGTGAGCATGCGACGGACGGCCGGTTCGCGGACGTTGCGGAGCGCCATGCGGTAAGTGGTCGCGCCGATCGTCTCGAACATCAGGTTCGTGAGCACGATGGTTTCCATGCGCTCGGCGCGGGCGTACGCGCGGTAAAGCAGGCTCGTCACGCGGCCCATCGGCGCGACGCCGCCGCCGATACGCCGGAGAAAGTCCTCGAGGAGCTCGCGGTGCCAGCCCTCTTCGTCGCCGTAGAGGCGCAGCACCTCGCCGAGCTCGGGATCCCAATCCGCGACCTCGCTCGCGAGCTCGTGGGCTTGGCGCAGGCCCGATTCTTCGGCGCGGAACGCGGCGTTGAAGAAGGCGATCGCCGCGCGGCGCGCCGTCTCGTTCGCGAAGCGTGGCGGCTCGGGGGCGCCGGCGGGCTCCTCGGCCATCTTGAGCGCGCGCCGGCGCAGGACGGCGAGCCACCAGGCCGTGTCGCGAGCGCTCGGGGACTTGAGCTCGGCGCTCACCCTTCGTGCTCGCTTTCGGGCTCGGCGCTCGATTCGAGCGGCGGCGCGAGCGGCGTGAGGTGCACCCCGCGCGCGTCGTCTTCGAGGATCGCTTCCGGACGCTCGACGCGGCCGCGCACGAAGCCGCAGCTTTTGCAGACGATGAGCTCCGTGATGCCGAGGTCCCGCAGGCCGTCGAGCGCGGGCGCGCCGAGCCGAGCGGCGTCGCGCGAGCGGCATTCCGGGCAAATCGCGTCCGGCGCCGAGGCGTGCGCGAGGTAATCGACGGCGGCCTGGAGCAAGCCGTCGCTCGCGCGCACGAGCCGGTCGAGCATCGAGCGCCGCAAGATCGGCCCGAGCGCGGTGACGACGAGCGCCGCCGCGATCATCGCGTAGAACGCGCTGCCGACGCCGAGCGACGCCCGGATCGCGTACGCGCCCGCCCCGATCAACACGGCCGCGACGACGAGGTCGCGCGCACGTCCGCGCTGAGCCGCGGCGTTGGCGCGCTTGCGCGCCCCGGCGAGCACGCTCTCGAGCGCCTTCGCGGTCGGTCGCGGCTCACGTCCGAGCGCGTCGATCAGCGCCGAACCGATGCGTGCGAACGCGGCGCCCTCGGCGTGTCCGCAGAGCGCGCGCGCTCGAGCGAGGTCGCCCGCGCGCAGCGCCGCCTGAACGTCGCTCGAAAGTTTCGGAATTTCCCCGAGCCCGCGCCGGAGCTGCAGCATCCCCGCGAACGCCGCCACCACGCCGATCAGGGCGACGACGTCGAAGGTCGGAAACTCGTCGGGCATGTCCGCGGATCCATAACGCGCGCCCGTGCGTCGCGGAAGACGCCCCCGAAGCGCGCCCCCGGCCGGCGCGCCGAGTGGCGCAAAAGGGGACGCGGGCCGCCTCGCGGCGACGGTTCGGTCGCCGCGGCGAGCGCCTCGCCCGAGACACTGAAAGCTCCGGGGGCCCGGCTGCGTTCACGAGGTCGAGAGCCTTTTCGGGACTCGTTCGTAGAAGGAGCGCCATGGTGACGTTGGGCGAATATCGGGTTGTGCGGCAGGTGGGCGAAGGTGGGATGGGCAAGGTGTTCGAGGCCGAAGAACGCCTTTCCGGTCGCCGGGTTGCGCTCAAGGTGCTCCGGCCGGAGCTTGCGCGATCGGAGCCGGGGCGGCGGCTCTTCGAAAACGAAATGGCGATCTTGGCGGGGCTCGATCATCCGAACGTCGTTCGTTGCCTGTGCTGCACCGAGGTGGAGGGCGAGCTCGTGATGGTGCTCGAGCTCCTCGAGGGTCGCACGTTGCGTGAGGTGCTCGCGGCGGAGGGGGCGCTCGAGTGGTCGCGCGCGGTCGGTCTCGTTCAACAGATGGCCCGGGCGCTTTCGGCCGCGCACGAACACGAGCCCGCGATCGTGCACCGCGACCTCAAGCCCGAGAACGTGATGCTGCAGGCGGACGGCAGCTTGAAGGTGATGGATTTCGGCGTGGCGAAGATGCTCGCGGCGCTCGGCACGGCGACGACGCACAGCGTGGGCACGCTCGCGTACATGAGTCCCGAGCAGATCGACGCGGGCCCCATCGACCCGCGCAGCGATCTCTACGCGCTCGGGCTCGTCTTTTACGAGCTCCTTGCCGGACGGCCGCCGTTCGAATCGAGCTCGCCGCGCGAGCTCTTGAACCTGCAGTGCACGGCCGCGCCGCCGCCGTTTTCGGCCGAAGTTCGCCGCCACCTGCCGCGCGGCGTCGAGCGGCTCGTGTTCGAGCTCCTCGAGAAGGCGCCCGACCGGCGCCCGGCGTCCGCGGCCGACGTGCTCGAGGCGCTCGAAGCCTTCGCGCCCGCCGCGCTACCCGGCGATGCACCCGTCTCGAGCCGCAGGGCGAAAGCGGAGCAGCGACGCGCCTCCGACACGACCCCCGCCGTCTCCGCCAAGGCTCCCGAGGCCGCGGTTGCGCCGCCCGCCGTGCCCGCCGTCACGCCGACGCGGACGAAGCTCGACACCATCGCGCTCATCGAGCGTGCCACGCGCGCGCCGACCGTCTCGTGGCAGCGGGCGCTCGCCGTGATCGCGGCGTGTTCGGTGCTGTCGGGCGTGGCCACGTACGCCCTGCGCGCCGTCGGGCGCGTCGAGGCACCGCGCGCGGCGGCGAGTCGGGGCGTTCGGTGAGCGCGGCGCGACGCGAGGCAGCGGGCGCTCTCGGCGCCGTGCTCGCGTCGATCGCACTCACGCTCGCCGTCGTGCGGCTCTCGGCGCCGCCACGGCAACGGCCGCCGGCCCCGCCGGCCCCGCTCGCTTTCTCCGATTCCGCGGCGCGCTGCGAGACGTGCCATCCGCGCGAGAGCGCTGAGTGGCGCCGCTCGGTGATCGCCCACGCGTCGCGCTCGCCGCTCTTTCAAGCGCTCGAGCTCTTGATCGAGGAAGAAGTCGGACGCTCGAACGAGTGTCCGCTCGGCGCCGGCATCCTGCGCCGCCGCGACCCCGCCACGGAGTGTCGCGACGCCACGACGGGACTGCCGATCACGGGCGCCGGGGGCGAGGGCTGGTGCGTCAACTGTCACGCGCCGGGCGTGAATCTCGGCGGGCGCCTGCCGACTTGGGACGCCCGCGCGCGGCGGGGCGACGACGCGCCGCTCGGCGAGCTCCTCGGCGGAGCCGCGGCGGACGGCATCGGCTGCACGTTCTGTCATCAGGTGCGCGGCCCCGCGCACCTCGGCGTCGGGTCGAGCTACGAAGGCAACGCGACGTGGTCGTCGCTCGCGACGGGCAACACGTTTTCGGCGCGTCCGACGGCGCACGATCGAGCGTTCAGCATCGGTAATTCCGGTTACGGCCTCGCTCGCGACACGCTGCTGCCGGGCGCCGACGACGGTGCGCCGCTCGTGGCGGGCGGGGCCCACCGCGCGCTCGCGCCCGAGCAGCGCGCGTACCTCCGCTCGAGCGAATTTTGCGGCAGTTGTCACGACGTACGCCTCTTCGGCACGGACGTGCTCGGCAGCGCGCGCGGCGAACACTTCAAGCGTCTCCGGAACGCCTACAGCGAATGGCTCGATTACGCGCGCGCTCGCTCGGCGCGCGGACTCACGGCGCCGACCTGCCAGAACTGTCACGCCTCGAGCTTCCCCGGCGTCTGTGCCGCGGACGAAGCGGGTACGCGCGCCGGCGCGACGCCGAGCAGTACGGCGCTCGAGCGCGCGTGCCCACCCGGCACTCACTTCGAGCCGCGCGATCCCGGCGCCGTGTCGCTCGGATTCGCAGCGGCCGCGCTCGGCGACGAGCGTCCGCTTCATGCGCATGATTTCACGGGCGTCGAGCTCCCGCTCACGCGCGATTTCGAGCCGGAGCTCGCAGGGGAGCGCGCGCTCGACGACGCGGGGCGGCCGCTCGGCGTCCGTGCGCGCCGCGATCTCTTGCTGGCGTCGAGCGTTCGGCTTTCGCTCGGCGCCATCGCCCGCCAAAACGGGAGCTGGCAGATCCCGGTGACGGTCGAGAACGTCGGCGCCGGGCATCGCGTGCCGGCTGGGTTCAGTCAGGAACGCGAGCTCTGGGTCGAGCTCAGCGTGCGCGACGAGCGCGGGCGCTTGCTCTATTCGGTCGGACACGTCGAGCGCCCGGATGCGGATCTGGCCGACAAGCGCTTCTTGCGCGTCACCACCGATCCGGACGCGGTCGACGCGAACGGTCGTCCCGTCGGGCTCTTCGGCGCGGACGTGAGCGACGGTCCCGACGTGCCCCGCTGGGAACCGCCGCCCGACCTCGGCGGCCGGCTCTTTCGCGGCTCGGGGCTCGTCAATTTCCAAAACGGCTTCTTGCGGTGCGTGAGCTGCATCGACGGCATCGACGCGAACGGGCGCTGCGTCGCGTCGCCGGAGCGCAGCGACCGCTCGCGCGCCGCGCGCTTCACCGACGGTGACTACGACCCGGACACGGGCGTCTGTCGTTCGAACCTGAGCGGTCGCGCCGCGCTCTTCGAGACCTATTTTCCGGTCGGAGCGCTCGACGCGTCACGCGGCGTCATCAAGGCCCCCGACGCCATCATCGACACCCGTTCGCTCGCGCCGGCGACTCCGGTCACCTACGTCTACGAGCTCGCGCTCCCGAGCTCGCGCGTGGCGGTCACGGCCCGGCTCCTGTTTCGCGCCTTTCCGCCGTATCTCATTCGCGCGTTCGCGGCTTACGAAGCGGCGATGGCCGCTCGCGGCGCGCGCCCGGGTGGACCGCTCGTGACGGAAGCGGCGCTCGACCGGCTCGAGATCGTCGAGCTCGCTCGCGCCGAAGGCCATGGCGGCTGACGCCTGGTTTCGCTCGCCGCTCTTGCGCGGGCTCGACGCTCGCGGCCGTGCCGACGTGCGCGCGGCGGCGCGGCTCCACGCGCTCGGCGCGGGCGCCCTCGCGTTCGCGCCGGGGGACGCCGCCGACACGCTCTGGTTCGTGGGCAGCGGTGCCGTCGCGCTCGCCTCGGGGCGCGGCGTCGTGCGCGTCGGTCCGGCCGGTCACTTCGGCACGGAGGCGCTCGTCCGCGGCGCGGTGCGCGCCGTCCGCGCGTACGCGGAAGAAGAGAGCTCACTCCTCGAATTGCCCGTGAGCGCCGTGCGCCGCATCCTCGCGCGAGCCGACGCGGACAGCGCCCTCGCGCGCGCGGAAACGGCGGCACGCAGGGAAGCGTTCGCGCTCTTGCTCGCGGAATCCGCGCTCGGTCGCGCGCTCGACGAAGCCGCGCTCGCCGGGCTCGTGAGCGTGCTCGGCGAGGCATCACGCGGGCGCGGCGAGCGCTACTTTTCGAGCGGTGAGCCCGCTCGCCATGCGCTCTTCGTGACGGGCGGCGTGCTCGAGCTCGCGGCCTCCCCCGGCACGACGTTCGCCGTCCGCGGCGACTGGGTCGCGCTCGAGGCGGCCCTCGCGGACTCGCCGCACGTGGAGACCGCGACCGCGCTCGGCGATACCCGGGTCCTCACGTTGCCGGCGAGCGCTCTCCGCGAGCTCGCCAGGCGGCACCCGGCCGAGCTCGCGCGTGAGCGCGAAGCCGCCGAGGCGCGTCGAGCGCGGCAACGGCGCGTGCGCGGCGCGGCGCCGGGTGCCGCACGCGACGGCTTTTCCGAGCTCGAGCGGCTCGAGAGCGCGCGGTCGTTGCTGGCGATCGAGCTCGACGCGTGCGTGCGCTGCGGTCACTGCACGGTGGCGTGCGCCGAATCTCACGGGACCCCGCGCTTCGAGCGACGGGGTGAGCACGCCGCGCTCGTGCTCGTCGGGACCGAAGCCGAGCCCGTGCGTCGCGCGCTCCTGTTCCCGCACGCTTGCCAGCACTGCCGCGATCCGGCCTGCCTCGTCGACTGCCCGACCGGCGCGATCTCGCGGGAACCGGACGGCGCCGTGCTCGTACGCGAGGAGGCGTGCACCGGCTGCGGGGCGTGCGCGAAGGCGTGTCCGTGGGACGCGATTCGGATGGCGCCGCGGAGCCACGGGGCGCCGCCCGGGGCGAGCCCGCTCGTCGCCGCGAAGTGCGATCTTTGCCACGGAGCGAGCGCCCCCGAATGCGTGAGCGCGTGCCCGACGGGAGCGATCGTTCGGCTCGATCCGCGGCGCGACGTCGCCGAAGCGCGCGGCGTGCTCGGCCGGTCCGACAGCGCCGAACGAGCCCCCTCGGCGTCGAAAACGCTCGTTCGTTGGCTCGCGCTCGCGGGTCTCTTGCCCCCGCTCGTGGCGCTCGCCCGCGTCGGTTCGCTCTCCATGCGAGCTCGCGGAACGACCGGCGTCGTCGCCGGGTGCCTCTCTGGTCTGCTCGTCGCCCAGGCCCTCGTGAAACGCGTGCGGCCGCTGCGCGTCGCCTGCGCGAAGGTCGGCGCGCGCGCCGGACGGCGCGGACTCTCGCTCTTCGTCGGCGCGCATTCGTTGGCGGGGTTCGCGGCGTGCGGCGCCGTCGTGGCCCACGCCGGCGCGGTGCCGTCCCGCGGGCTCGCCGGTGCGTTAGAGCTCGTGTTTTGGGTGGTCGCGCTGAGCGGCGGGTTCGGCGCCGTCGCGTACCGCTCGCTCCCCGGCCGTCTCCGCCGGCTCGAGCGGGAGGGCTCGCTGCCCGAAGACGGGCCCGCCGAGCGCGACGAGCTCGAACAGCGGCTCTTCGGCGCGCTTTCGTCGCAGAACGGCGCCGTGAAGGGGCTCGCGCGCCGCGTGTTGATCCCCTACGCGGGCGCGCCGTTCGGCCCGCTCGCGCTGCTCGCTTCGGGGCGCGGGCTCGCGGCCGAAGAAGCCGCGCTCACTCGCCGTGTCGAGCGCTTGCTCGGCGGTAGACGGAGCGAGCGCCTCGCCGGCGCGGAGGTGCTCGTAAAAACGTCGGTCGCACTCCGTGCGCTCGCGGCGCGGCGCTTGGTCGAGCGCGCACTCGCGTGGTGGCTGCCGTTCCACCTCGTCCTCGCGGTGTTCCTCGCGGTGCTCCTCGTCGTCCACGTCGTCGGGGTCATGCGGTGAGCACGAGCGAAAAGCCACGCCGCGCGCGCTCTCTCCGCTCGAGCTCGGATCAGGCGCGCTCGCGCGGCCTCCTCGGCGGCGCCGTTTTCGGTGCCCTCTTGCTCGTCGCGCTCCTCGCGTGGCGTCACGGCGCGCGCGAGCTCGTCGCGCCGGGGCCGCTCGCGCGCCCGCACGCGGGGTTCACTTGCACGAGCTGCCACGCCGAAAACACCGCGCAAATCACCTGCGGTGGCTGCCACGGGCCGCACCCTTCGAGTCGCTCGGCGCACCGGAGCCTCGCCGTCGAGGGCACGCTCACCTGCGGCACGTGCCACGCCGTGCACCGTTCGGAAGCGGGCATCGCCTTCGAGCCGGACGGCAGCGTGAGCATTTTCGATACGGGTTTCGACCAAGTCGTCGTGCCGCCGCCCCCGCCCATCGCGAGCGTCTCCGCGCGCGCCGCGAACGACCGCGAGCTCACTCCGAGCCGCCTGTCGAGTGCGACGCTCGTTCCGCTCGTCCGTGCCGGCGCGTGCGCCGAGTGTCACGATCTCGACGGAGCGCGCGACCCCGCCCGATCGTGCGTCACGGGCGGCGCGGACTCCTTCTCGCTCTGCTTCGACGAACACCGCCGTCCGGCCACGAAAACCGCGAGCGCTGCCACCGCCCGCGACGCGGCGCTCGAGCGCGCGCGCTTCCTCGTGCGAAGTCGCTCCGTGACGGCGCCCCTCGGCGCGCCACGCCGGCTCCTCGCCGCCGGCATGCCGGTGGCGCTCGCGTGCGGCGGAGCGCTGGTTTTCGGCCTGGTTCTACGCCGTCGCAGCCTCGCTCGCCCGACCGAGCCGTCCGGTCGCGCTGTCGTGCCCGGCGTGCGCAGACTGCCGGTCATCGACGCCGCGCGCTGTCTCGGCTGTCACGCCTGCGTCGATGCCTGCCCCTACGACGCGCTCGGAATTCGACGTTACGTGGCCGTGCTGGAGCGACCGGAGGCTTGCTGCGGCGCCGGTCCCTGCGCCGATGCGTGCCCGAACGGTTCGCTCACGTTGCTCGAGGGCGCTCTGCCTCTCGCCGGCCCGCGCCTCTCGAACGAGCTCGAAGTGTCCGGGCGCCCGGGCCTGTTTCTCGCCGGGGACGTGACCGGGTCTACCTTGATCCGAAACGCCGCGCGGCAAGGCGTCGCGGTGGCGCGCGCGGTGCACGCGCGGCTCGCGGGCTCGACGCACGGCGACGACTCGCCCGGGAGCGAGCGAGTGGACCTCCTGGTCGTCGGCGCCGGGCCGGCGGGTCTCGCCGCGGGCCTCACCGCGCGCTCGCTCGGGCTCTCCGTCGTGGTGCTCGACCAGGCCGGCGTCGCGGCGAGCATTCGGCGTTTTTCTCGGCAAAAGCTCGTGCTCGACGCGGCTTCACGCGAGGACGAAGCGTTGCCGCTCTGGCTCGGCGACGCCCCGAAAGAAGAGCTCCTCGAGCGCTGGCAACGCACGCTCCGGGGTGCTCGGCTCGAGGTGCGCGAGGGCGTGCGCGTCACCGGCGTCGAGGGCTCCGGACCCTTTCGGATCGAGGCCGAGCTCGCGGACGGCGCTCGCGCCGGCTTTCGCGCTCGCCACGTGCTCATCGCGATCGGCACGCGCGGCACACCGCGACCGCTCGCCGTGCCGGTCCCCGAAGCATGCGTCGCGCGCGTGCATTACGAGCTCAGCGACGCGCGCGCCTTCGCCGGCAAGCGCGTCGTCGTGATCGGTCTCGGCGACGTGGCGATGGAGAGCGCCCTCGCGCTCGCGGCGCAGCCCGACACGCACGTCACGATCGTTCATCGCGGCGCGGGCTTCAGCCGCGGCGCGCGGCGGAACATCGACGCCGTCGGCCGCCTCTTGGCTCGCGGTCGCCTGCGCTTGGTGCTCGGCGCGAGCGTGCGCGCGCTCGGCGTCGCGAGTCTCGAAATCGAAGTGCTCGGCGGCGTCCGCTCGCTTCCGTACGACGCGCTGTTCGTGCATGTGGGAACGGTTCCAGCACGCGGGCTGCTCGAAAGCGCCGGCGTTGCGGTCCGGGGTGAGCAAGGGTAGTTCATGGGGCATGGGTCTCGGAGCGGCACGGCAGACGGTTCTCGTGACGGGCGCAGCGGGGTTTCTCGGATCGCACCTCGTCGATCGCCTGCTCGCCGAAGGGTACGAGGTCGTCGGTCTCGACAACCTGATGACGGGCGATCTCGTGAACCTCGCGAGCGCGGCGCGTGACCCTCACTTCCATTTTCAAGCCGGTGACGTACGCGATCCGCTGCACGTCTATGCGGAGCTCGTCTTCAACCTCGCGTGCCCCGCGTCACCGAGCCACTATCAACACGATCCGTACGCGACCTTCACGACCAGCGTCGTCGGCGCGCAGCGGCTGATCGACCTCGCGCGCGGCCGGAGCTCGTGTCGCATCATTCACGCGTCCACCTCCGAGGTGTACGGCGATCCGACCGTGCACCCGCAGCCCGAAACCTATTGGGGCAACGTGAATCCGGTGGGCGAGCGCTCCTGCTACGACGAAGGCAAGCGCGGTGCCGAAACGCTGCTCTCCGACGCCGGGCGCTCGTGGGGCCTCGACGTGCGTCTCGTGCGTATCTTCAACACGTACGGCCCGCGCATGGCGTTCAACGACGGACGGGTCGTCTCGAACTTCATCGTGCAAGCGCTCGAAGGTCGCCCCGTCACGCTGTTCGGTGAGGGCAACCAGAGCCGCTCGTTCTGCTTCGTCGACGACCTCGTCGAAGGCTTCATGCGCGTCTCACGCCTCGAAAAGCTCGAGGGCCCGCTGAACCTCGGCAACCCCGGCGAGTTCACGATCGCGGAGCTCGCCAAGCAGGTGATCGAGCTCACGCGCTCGAGCTCCACCCTCGAATACCGGCCGCTCCCCGCCGACGATCCGAAGCAGCGGCGCCCGGACATCTCGAAGGCGCAGCGCTTGCTTCACTTTCAGCCGAAGGTCGAGCTCAGGCAGGGGCTCGAGCGGACGATCGAAAACTTTCGCGAGCGGCTCGCGCAGCGCGCGAGCACGTGAGCGTGCGGTCGGGCCGCGCGGTGAAGAAGCTCGAGCGCGTGGGTTCGGGGGAACGGCTGACGCTCGGCGCCGTCGAGCTCGTCGCGCTGCCCGCGTGGGGCGTCGAGCGGCTGCCGGCGCGCGTGGACACGGGCGCGCGCACGAGCGCGCTCCACGTCGAGGCGCTGACGGAGCTCGGCGACGGCCGTGTCCGCTTCGAGCTCGGCGAGGGCGCCGAACGGCGCGTGCTCGAAGCGAGCGTGAAGCGCCGCGGCCGCGTCCGCTCGACGAGCGGCGCGCTCACGGGTCGCGTCTTCGTGACGGCGCTGCTCCGGCTCGGGCCGGTCGATGCGCGCGTCGAGCTCGGCCTGGTCGATCGCGGCGAGATGCACTACCGCATGATCCTCGGACGCAGCGCGCTCGCCGGTCGTTTTGTGGTCGACGTGAGCCGGAGCTTCGTGCTCGGTCGTTCGAAGTGACGCGGGCGGACCCGCTCCGCGCTCGCGTCAAAACGCGAGATCGGCGGCGCGCTCGGCGTTCTCTTTGAGCGCGGCTTTGCTCCGGCGGATGTCGGCGGCCGAAGCCGCGGCGGCGGGCGGCGGTTCGGCGAACGCGGTCGCGGCGGCGCCGAGCGCGGCTTCTTCCTTGTCGAACGCCTCGCTCAGCGCGGCCTTCTTCGGCGCGGGGGCGGCCGCCACGGCGAACGCACGCCCGCGCTGCACTTCGTCGAGCTTTTTCGCGATGCGGTCGCGCGCGCCCGCGCTGTCGCCGGCCTCGAAGAGGCCGTTCGCGTCGTTCAGGGCGGAAGCGGTGTCGCTCCGCTCGACGTGCTCGGCGACCTCGGGGTCGAGCGGCGAGCGCGAGCCGTCGTCGGTGACGAGCGCGACGAGCTCGCCGTCGCTCTCGGCCGGCTTGCCGAGCGCGAGATCGTCGTAGCGCACGCGCGCGGTCGCGACGGCTTGGGTGTCGCCGCCGCCGGGCGTGACCCGAACGCGCGCGAGCACGCTGCGCGCTTCGCCCGCGGCGAACGAGCCGAGCGGCACCGTCACGCGCGAGCCGTCACGCGAAAATCCGCGGTCGAGCACCTCGACGAGCTCGACGCCGGGCGCGAACTCGAGCTCGACCTTCGCCTCGCGCGCGACCGAGCGCTCGAGCCCGGAGAGCTCGCGGTCGAAAATCGCGGGCAAGCCTTCGGGACTTGCCACGAAGTAATGCCGGCCGTTGGTCGCCTGCGCGATGGCCGTCATCATGCGTTCGTTGTAATCGACGTCGACGCCGATGGTCGTCACCGTCGCGCCCGTCGCGCGCACCGAATCGGCGAGGCGCTGCATGCCGGCCACGTCGAGGATGCCGGTCGTCGCCTGCCCGTCGGAGAGCAGGAGCACGCGCTCGACCGCGTCGGCGTGTTGACCGAGCAGGCCGAGCGTCGTTTGGAGACCGCACGAGATGCACGTCTCGCCGCCCGCGCTGATCGCGGCGATCTCGCCGCTCACGCGGTCGCGCGTGTCCGGCCCGAGCTCGGTCGGCGCCACGAGCACGTGCGCCGTGTTCGAGTAGTCGACGACGCTCACGCTGTCGCCGTCGGCGAGACGTCTCACGGCCCCCTGAGCCGCAGCGATGGCGTTCGC
>DATJXW010000319.1:0-8896 GCA_035499895.1 Polyangiaceae bacterium
AGAAGAAGGGCGGCCCGGACGCGCGGAGCGCCGGCCGCGTGCTCCTCGCCACGGTGAAGGGCGACGTGCACGACATCGGCAAGAACATCGTGGGCGTCGTGCTCGCCTGCAACAACTACGAGGTGATCGACATGGGCGTGATGGTCCCGTGCGAGAAGATCCTCGAGAAGGCGAAGAGCGAGAAGGCCGATTTAATCGGGCTTTCAGGCCTGATCACGCCGTCGCTCGACGAGATGACGCACGTCGCGCGCGAGATGGAACGGCAGGGTTTCAAACTGCCGCTCTTGATCGGCGGCGCCACCACCAGCAAGGCGCACACGGCCGTGAAAATCGCGCCGTTCTACAGTGAACCGGTCGTGCACGTGCTCGACGCGAGCCGCGCGGTGCCCGTCACGACGAGCCTGCTCAGCGCCGAAGCCAAAGCCGAGTTCGTCGCGACGTACCGCGCCGAGTACGAAGCCTTGCGCAAGGCGCACGGCGCGCCGCGCAAGCGCCTGATGCCGCTCGAATCCGCGCGCGCGAACCGCACGCCCATCACCTGGCGCGCCGAGGACGTTCCGGCGCCCGCGTTCACGGGCGTGCGCGTGCTCGACGACTTCCCGCTCGCGGAGCTCCGCGAGTACATCGACTGGTCGCCCTTCTTCCACACCTGGGAGCTCTCGGGCGTCTACCCGCGCATCTTCGAGCACCCGCAATACGGCGAGCAGGCGCGCCAGCTCTTCGCCGAAGCGAACGCGCTCCTCGAGCGCATCATCGCCGAAAAGCTGCTGACGGCGCGCGGCGTTTACGGCTTTTTCCCGGCGAACGCCGCGGGCGACGACGTGCTCCTCTACACCGACGCGACGCGCACCCGCGTGCTCGACGAGCTCCATTTCCTGCGGCAACAGGCGCAGAAGGAAGCGGGCAGTCCGTCCCGCTCGCTCGCCGATTTCATCGCGCCGAAGGAGACGCGGCTCGCCGATCACGTCGGCGCGTTCGCCGTCACGAGCGGCATCGGCTTGAAGGAGCTCGTCGAGTCGTTCAAGGCCAAGCACGACGACTACAACGCCATCATGGCCGAGGCGCTCGCCGATCGTCTGGCGGAGGCGTTCGCCGAGTGCCTCCACAAGCGCGCGCGCGACGATTGGGGCTACGGCCGCGCCGAGCGCCTCTCGCCCGAAGACATCATCCACGAAAAGTACCGCGGCATCCGCCCGGCTCCCGGCTACCCCGCATGTCCCGATCACACCGAAAAAGCGACCGTGTGGCGGCTGCTCGACGTCGAAAAGAACGCCGGCATCCGCCTCACCGAGTCGTACGCGATGTGGCCGGGCTCGAGCGTGAGCGGCTTTTACTTCGCGCACCCCGAAGCCATCTACTTCGGCCTCGGCAAAATCGAGCGCGACCAGGTGCTCGACTACCACACGCGCAAAGGCATGACCGTCGCCGAGGTCGAACGCTGGCTCGCTCCGAACCTGAACTACGACCCGTCGCAAGTCCCCGCCGAATCGGCCGCGTAGCTCGATTTTTTTCGCAGCCGCACGGCGCCGTCGCGCCGAGAAACCCGTACTCCCGGTTCGGCAACGGCTCGCGCCGGCGATCGGTGACCGCTCGCCGGCGCCCGCGGCAACTGAGCGGGCGATGCTTCTCGGCAAGGCCGCTCCGCGCTCCGTTGCGATGGCCGCATTCGTCGTGCCCTTCGCGCTCACCGCGTGCGGAACGAGCGCGTCGAGCTCGGGCGCGAACGGCGCGAACGGCGCGAGCGGCGGAAGCGCGGCGGCGGGCACGAGCGGCGGGGCTGCTCGGCCGGGCAGCGGCGGAACGAGCGCCGCGGCTGGGAGTGACGCCGGCACGGCCGGAGGCGCGGGCGGCTCCGGGGCGAGTGCGCGCGCGGACGGCGGCGCCGGCGCCTTGGGCGCCGGTGGTTCGCCGTCGGGCGGCGCGGGCATGACGGCGAGCGCGAACGGTGGCGGCGCCGGATCGTCCGGCGGCGGGCGGGGCGGCGCGCTCGGCCAAGGCGGCGCGAGCGGCACGGCGAGCGCGGGCGGGGCGGGACGAAGCGCGGGCGCGTCCGGAGCGGGCAGCGGAACCGGCGGCGCGGCGTGCACGGCCGGCGGCAACGGCATCACGGCGAGCGGCCTCGCGTTTCCCGAAGCGCAAGGGTTCGGGCGGCAAGCGACGGGCGGCCGCGACGGCAGCGTGTATCACGTGACGAACCTGAACGACTCGGGCGCGGGGTCGTTTCGCGACGCGGTGAGCCGGCCGAATCGCATCGTGATTTTCGACGTGGGCGGGTACGTGGCGCTCGCGTCGGCCGTCTCCGTCGAGAGCAACGTCACCATCGCGGGGCAGAGCGCGCCGGGCGGCGGCATCGGCTTTCGCGGCGGCGAAGTCTCGTTCGCCAACGCGTCGAACGTCATTTGTCGCTTCGTGCGCATCCGTCCCGGCAGCGACACCGCGAGCACGGACGACGATGCGCTGAGCCTCTACCTCGCGCGGAACGTCATCGTCGATCACTCGTCGTTCGAGTTCGCCCCGTGGAACGACATCGACGGCGTGAGCGACGATTGGCAAAACCATCCGGTCACGGACATCACCTTCCAAGACAGCGTGATCGCGAACCCGACCGGGCAGCAATTCGGCGCGCACACCGAGTCCGTCCAGAGTCAGTGGTCCTGGTATCGGAACCTCTTCGCGAATTCCCACAATCGAAATCCGCTCGCGAAGGTCAACACCGTCTTCGTGAACAACGTGCTTTACAACTATTCCGCCGGCTACACGACGCACACGAGCACGAAGTTCCAACACGACATCGTGAACAACGCGTTCATCTTCGGCCCCGCCTCGACCGGCACCGACGACACCTGGTACCAGATCGACGAGAATCAGAGCATCTACGCGGCGGGAAACTTGAAGGACGCCGACTTGAACGGCGTGTTCGACGGCGCGCCGACGAGCCCTTCTTGGTACGAGGGTACGGGCACGGTGCTCGCCGCGCCCTGGTCGACGGTCTCGACGACGGTCTACGACGCCGCGTCCGCGTATCGCATCGCGGTGTCGCAAGCCGGCGCATTGCCGCGCGATGCGGTGGACGCGCTCGTCGTGAGTCAGCTCCGGACGCTCGGGAAAGGCACGGCGGGAACCGGCGCGAACAGCGCGGGCCCCGCAGCCGGCCTCTACACGAGCCAGGCGGACACCGGTCTCACGAACGACGGCTACGGCGACATCGCGGGCGGCACCGCGCCGGCCGACTCCGACGGCGACGGCATGCCCGACTTCTGGGAGCGCGCGACCGGCTCCGATCCGGCCGCCGACGACGCGATGAACAAGGCGCCGGACGGCAACGCGCTCATCGAGCACTACCTCGACTGGCTCGCCGTTCCACACGCGGAAAGTCGCGCCGGCGCGAGCGTCGACGTCGATCTCGCGAGCCTGACGCTCGGATTCAGCGACGCGTCGCCCGTTTTCAGCGTGACGCAGCCGAGTTGCGGCTCGGTGACGCTCGCGGACGATCACACGGCGCGCTTCACTCCCGCCGCGGGCGCGACGGGCGTCACGTCGTTCGGCTTCGGCGTCGTCGGCTCGGACGGCACGACCTACGCCGCGAGCGTCGCCGTCGCGCTCGAGCCTTGAGGCCGTCTCGCGTTCGCGGATGCCGGCTGGACCGCGCCGCCTTTTGACGTGACAACGGTCGCCCCGGAGTAAAGACTCTAGCCGCGTGTTTCGAGCGGTCGTCCTCGCCCTCGCGAGCCTCGCCTGGGCCTGCCAGCCCGATTTCGTCGTCGGGCAGTGGAGTTGCATGACCTCACCCGGTCCCGTCGGCCGGAACGACGCGGGCATGGTCGTGCCGGTCCGAGACGCGGTGGCGACTCCGTGGACGACCGGTTTCGAGGACGCCTTCTGCGGTTACGACGACGCCAAAGGCTGGTGCTACACGGACGACGCGAGCGCGACGTACACGACCGTCGCCTCGCCCGTGCACTCCGGCCGGCACGCGGCGGCGTTCACCTTGAACTCCGGGGACGGCGGTACCGGAAAACAGGCGCGTTGCGCGCGCGAGGGCACGTTTCCGACCGACGCGTATTACGGCGCGTGGTTCTATTTGCCTTCGCTCCCGCAAGACGTCCAAAACTGGAACCTTTTCCACTTCAACGCCGAAAACGACAGCGACAGCAACTGGAACAACCTTTTGGACGTGACGCTCGTGAAGACGAACGGAGGGTTCGGTCTCGCGATCATCGACGACAGGGCCGGCAAATCGCTCGGCCCGGCGATGCCGTCGGCCGTTCCCGTCGGCTCCTGGTTCTACGTCGAGCTTCGCTTCGTCCGCTCGGGGACGAACGGCGAGCTCACGCTGTATCAAGACCACCAACAGGTCTTCGACGTGAGCGGCATCAACACCGACCCGTATCAGTACGATCAGTGGTACGTCGGCAATCTCGTGGCTTCGACGTCGCAGCCCGATCTCACCGTGTACGTGGATGACGTTTCGCTTTCCACGACCCAATAGTGCGTTCGGGCTCCGCGGCCTCGCTCTCGCGCTCGCCCTCGGCGCCGCTCCGGCGCGGGCGCAGTCGGCGCTCGATCTCGCGTGGGACGCGCCCGCGGAATGCCCGAACGGAGCCGCGGTGCTCGCGCGGGTTCGCGCGCTCGCCGGTGAAACGCTGCGCGGGAGTCGACTCCACGCGGTCGGGCGCGTCGAGCGAGCGGGCGGTCGCTATCGGCTCACACTGAGCCTGCAACAGGGCGCCGACGTGCGCGAGCGCAAGATGGAGTCCGTCTCGTGCGACGACCTGGCGGGCGCCGCGGCGGTCGCGCTCGGACTCCTCCTGCGCAAAGAGCCCACCGCAGCCGGCGGCGCCGCGACCGCGGGCACCACCAACGGCACCGGCCCCGGCGGCGGCACGACCGACACCGGCTCGAGCAACCCGACCACCACCGCGTCGGACGCAAACGGCGCGAGCGCGAGCGCCTCGAATCCGAACGGCAACAAGGCTCAAAGCTCGACCCCGAAAGAGCCGACTGCGCCGGTCACGCGCCCACCGTCCGAACGACGCAATGACGAGACGCCGCCGGCCGCGGCCGACGCGGACTCGTCGGGCACGCCGCGCCGCTGGAACGTCTTGCTCCGCGCACCTTTCGGTACCGTGGGTGTCGGCCTGCTCTCCCGTCCGACCCTCGCGCTCGGCGGGGGCGTTGGATTTCGCTACGACGACTGGCGCGTGATGGCGGTGGGTCGTACTTTCGAAGGTGCGACTCAATGGTCGGAGGACTTCCCAGAGCTCGGGGTGCACATCGCTCGCGTGGCGGCGGACCTCGACGTGTGCCGGCAGTGGCGTTCGGGCCGGCTCGAGCTCGCGCCGTGCGCGAACGCCGAGCTCTCCTTGCTCACCGCGCGGGGGAAAGGGCCGCACGTCGCTCCCGCGTCGCAGCACGCCCGCATCCTTGCGCTCGGAGCGGGGGCCGACGCCCGACTCTTTCTGGTGCGCTGGCTGGCGGTCTTCGCGGAAGCGACGTTCGCGATAGAAACCTCGCGTCCCGCCTTCTTAATCAGCGATTCCGGGAAGATCCCACGCCTCGGCCCGGTCGAGGGCTCGCTCGGTCTCGGCACCGAGTGGATTTTTTGACGGACGGCGGCAGCTCGGGGCACTGCCTCGGAGTCTGTCGATGATTGGAAGAAACTCCGTAGCCTCGCTCGAGGGGGCGCCGGAGGGAGTGGTGCACGAAGAGCAGGGCGGAGCCTTGTCGACGCTCGAGGTGCCTTCGTTCGAGTCCGTTTATGCGCAGTACTTCGACTTCGTTTGGGCTTCGGCGCGCCGTCTCGGGGTGCGTCCGGCGAGCATGGACGACGTCGTCCAAGAGATCTTCATGGTGATCCACGGCAAGCTTCACACCTTGCGCCAACCGGAGTCGTTACGTAGCTGGATCTACGGCATCGTTCGGCGTACGGTGAGCGGTCATCATCGTTCGCAGCGCACTCGGGACGCGTCGGACGTGGCTCTCGCGCTCCACGCGAAAGCACACGAGGAGACGCAACTCACGCCCCTCGAGCTCACCGAGCACAACGAGGAAGCGAAGCTCTTGTGGCAGCTCCTCGGCGAAGTCGAGGAGACGAAGCGCGAAGTCCTGGTGCTGGTCGAGATGGAAGGCATGACCGCGCCGGAAATCTCGGACGCGCTCGAGATCCCGCTGAACACGGTGTATTCGAGGCTTCGCGCGGCGCGGCTCGCCTTCGAGGCGGCGCTCGGGCGCCAGGCGGCGCGCACGGAAAGCAGAGGTCGCCGTGAATGAGCTGAGCCCGAAAGCGCGCGAGCTCTTCGAGGCGGGCCGGCGCTCCTTGCGTCCCACCACGGCGGATCGCGAACGGGTGCTCGCGGCGCTCTCGGCGCGCGTCGGCGGTCTCGAACCGCAGCGCGGCGAAACGGCGGGCACGCCGAAGAGCGCGAGCGGCCTCGGTTGGCCGACGATCACGGCGCTCGTCTTCGGCGTCGCGCTGGCTGGTGCGGGCTTGCGTCAGGTGCTCCGTCCCGCGGCATCGCACGCCGTCGTGACGGCGCCGACGATCACGGCGCTCGCGCCTCCGAGCGCCGTGGCGCCTCCGGCCGCCCCCGCTCCGCCCGAAGCGACGGCACCCGTCGCCGGCAGCGCCGAGGCGGCCGTCCTCGACGCGCCGCGCGGCGGTGGTCGGGCCACGGCCTCGGCTCCGCCGAGCGATCGGCTCGCCGAGGAGGTCGCGATCCTGTCCGAAGCCGAGCGCGATCTCCACGCCGGCCAATATCAGAGTGCACTCCGCCTGCTCGACGAGCACCGGCGCAAGTTCCCGAACGGCACGCTCGCTCAAGAACGCATGGCCGCCCGCGTGCAGGCGCTCTGCGGCCTCGGGCGCGTCACGGAAGCCCAGGCGGCTCTCGGGCGACTCACCAGGCTGTCGCCGAATTCACCGCACGAGGACAGCGCGCGCGAAGCGTGCGCCGCGAAGAACTAGGCAGGACGACCCTCTCGGTCCGCGTCGCGCGAGGCACGCCGGGAGGCGCAAAAAAAACAAAGTGGGGGCAGCCGTGCGATTTCATGACGGGAGATGCGAGCGTCCGTCCACTGCTCGCTGTGATGGTTCCGGTAGAGCTCACCCGTCGTTGGCCTGGTCGATCTCGGCGCGTTGCAAGCGCACAGCCCGGTTTTTGGATGCTGCTCGCCGCCTTGGCGTTCGCCTGCACCGATTCCGGACTGCCCTCGAGCCCCGGCGGTGATGACGGGGTCGGCGGCGCGGCTGCCGGCAAAGCAGCCGTCGGCAGCGGCGGTTCCGTCGCTGCGGGCGGAGCCGGCGTCGGCGCGGGCGGAACGGCGACGTCCGGCTCCGGCACGGGTGGAACGGGTGTCGTCGCGGGAAGCGGCGGCACTGCGAACGCGAGCAGCGGTCAGGGCGGTGGCGTGTCAGCGATGGGAGGTACACCCGGGAGCGGCGGCAGCGCGACCGCGGGCGGAGCTTCGGGCGCCGGGGGACGATCGATGGGCGGCGGCGCGCGCGGCGGCGCTCCGGGCGCCGGTCAATCGAGCGGCGGCGCGGCCACGGCGGGCGCGTCCTCCGGCGGGACGGCGGGCAGCGGCGTCGCGGGCTCGGCGGGCTCGGGCGCCGGCGGCAGCGGCCAGACGTGCCCGCTCCCGACCAAGTTCAAATGGACCTCGTCGGGTCCGATCGCGCAACCGAAGTCCGGCTGGGTGTCGCTCAAGGACTTCACGAACGTCGTCTTCAACGGCCAGCACATCGTTTACATGTCGATGCACGACTCGTCGGCATACGGCTCCGCGATGTTCACCTTCGCGGACTGGCCGGACGCGGCGACCGCGACTCAAACGCAGCTGACGACGGCGACCGTCGCGCCCACGCTCTTTTACTTCACGCCGAAGAACGTCTGGATTCTCGCCTATCAATGGTGCTCGGCGAAGTTCTGTTACGCGACCTCGTCCGACCCGACGAACCCCACGTCGTGGTCGTTCGGCAAGACGCTCTTCGCGGGCGACATCAGCAATTCGAGCACCGGCCCCATCGACCAGACTGTCATTTGCGACAGCACGAATTGCTACTTGTTCTTCGCGGGCGACAACGGCAGCATCTACCGTTCGTCGATGGCGATCGGCAGCTTTCCGGGAGCGTTCGGCACTCAGACGACGGTGATGAGCGACACCACGGCGAACCTCTTCGAGGCCGTGGAGGTCTACCGCGTCAAGGGCGCGAACCAGTACCTCATGATCGTCGAGGCGGAGGGCAGCGGCGGCCGCTACTTCCGCTCCTTCACCGCGACCGATCTCGCCGGCACGTGGACGCCGCTCGCGGCGAGCGAGAGCAACCCCTTCGCCGGCAAAGCCAACGTGACCTTCAGCGGGACGGCGTGGACCAACGACATCAGCCACGGCGATCTCGTGCGCACGAACCCGGACGAAACCCAGACCATCGATCCGTGCGACCTCCAGATGCTCTACCAGGGTCGTGATCCGAACAGCACGGCGAGCTACGATCAGCTGCCGTACAAGCCGGGCCTGCTCACGCTCGCTCAGTGACGCAGCGCGCGCGTCGCCGGTGAGCCGTTCACGCGCACCGACGTCGCGTTTCTTCAACGGCAGTCGAATCCGACAGCCCGATCGTGCAAAGAATTTCGCGTTCGGGCGGCGGCCCGTCGCGCTACGGTGACCTCGCTCGTGGCGGCGCGAACGTAGGCTCGTCACACGGGCCGACGCGGATGGCACCTGGCATGAAGTGCTCGTTACGGCGTGGGTTGCTCACGGCGACTCTGGTCTTGCCGTGGGCCTGCGCGAGCACGCCGCCCGCGCACCACGACATGACGGCGGGCGCGAGCGGTAACGCCGAAGTCGCCGGGTCCCCGAGCTCGAACGGCGCCGGTCAGGCTGTCGCGACCGGCGG